>DXCD01000218.1 GCA_019116185.1 Candidatus Mediterraneibacter stercorigallinarum | reverse complement strand
AAAAGGGGTCTGACCCCGTTCATAATTTTTTTACGACAAAACAGGCAGGGTGCTGTTTCCCACATCCTGCCTGCTCTGCTCTTTTCCTTTTTTCCCAGTCGATTATACCTGATCATCCTCGCTGAAGTAGTCGTCAAAGTCATCATCGAAATCATCTTCAAAATCTTCCAGATAGTCTGGTGTGAAGAACCGGTATACAGCATATGCGATTCCGGCAACTGCTGCAATTGCTCCTATGATCGCCAGCACCCAGATCACTGTGTTTTTCTGTTTTTCTGCCTCATTTTTATGAAGGATCTCACTTAATTTTGATTCAGCGATCATCTCTTCTATCTTGTTCATAATACACGTCCTTTCCCTGTCCCTGAGACAGCGCTTACTTTCTGATATTATACCACTAACATTTTCAGATTACTACTAGTTTATTCCAAAATCTTAAATCTTAAAATCATATTATTCTATCTTCATCAGCTTGGCAAACATGGCAAACATCTTTCTAACACCCGCAGTATCGAAGTCGACTGTCACTTCTTTATCCCTTCCGCCTTCTTTGATATCCAGTACAGTTCCCTCTCCGAATTTCACGTGGCGGACCCTGTCGCCGACTCCATAGGGCAGCGTCCCGCCCGTTTGCGCTGTAAGCTGGCTTCCTTTCTGAAGAGAGGAAAACAAAGGTTTCCCTGCCCGGCCGGCACTAAACGCACCCGCCTGATATGGTTTTGCCCGGAACGCCTTCTTTGCATTCTCATATACCGTATCTCTGCCCCGGGAAATACTTTGGTCAGAGTTACCCGTCTCATAAAACTCCTCATCTTCTCCCGGATTCCATGTCAGCCTGTCTCCGCCGGTCCTTCTCTTTCCTGTCTCCAGCAGCTCTATGGGAATTTCCCTGATAAACCGGGACATTTTATTATATTGCACGTCTCCTCTTACCATCCGCTTTCTTGCGCAGGTAAGAGTCAGTTTCTGCTCTGCGCGGGTGATCCCCACATAACACAGTCTGCGTTCTTCTTCCAGTTCTTCGGGATCATCTCCTGTGATCGTCATATAACTCGGGAACAGACCGTCTTCCATCCCCGCCAGATAGACCCGCGGGAATTCCAACCCTTTTGCACTGTGCAGAGTCATAAGCACTACATAATCCTGATTCTCGTCCAGACTGTCAATATCTGCCACGAGAGCTACCTCTTCCAGGAATCCGCTCAGCGTCGCGGCCTCATCCCGGTCTGCGCAGTCCTCTTCGTAAGCAGCCGCCTTGCTGACAAGCTCGTCGATATTCTGTATCCGCGCCTCATTTTCCTCCGGGGTATCCCCATCGAGGCTTTCAATGTATCCTGTTTTCTCAATGATCTCGTTTAAAAGATCCGTCAGGCTCTCCCTCTCTGCCTGCCCCTTAAAATATTCGATCAGCGCTGCAAACGAATCCAGCTTGGACGCGCTGCGCCCCACTCCGGCAATGAGTTCCGGTGCAAGGAGCGCTTCATAGAATCCGATGCCCCTCTCTGCCGCTGACTCCTGTATCCGATTGATCGTGGTCAGCCCGATTCCCCGCTTCGGCACATTGATAATCCTGCGAACAGCAAGATCATCTTTCCCGTTATCAACCGTCTTTAAATAAGCAAGGATATCCTTGATCTCCTTGCGGGCATAGAAATTGATGCCTCCTACGATCTTATACGGGATATTCATCGCCACAAATTTTTCTTCAAACATACGGGACTGGGCATTGGTCCTGTAAAGTATGGCGCTGTCATTATAAGACGCCCCCTCAGAAACGCTCTCTCTGATATCCTCTGCAATGAATTCCGCCTCATCATAGGCTGTATCAAACTGCATCAGGGTAATCTTCTCCCCTTCACCGTTATCCGTCCAGAGCGTCTTATCCTTGCGTCCTTTATTATTACAGATCACGCCGTTTGCTGCATTGAGGATATTTCCCGTGGAACGGTAGTTCTGCTCCAATTTGATCACACGGGCATCCGGGAACTCCTTCTCAAAATCAAGAATGTTGCGGATATTCGCCCCCCGGAATTTATAGATCGACTGATCGTCATCTCCGACAACACAGAGATTTCTGTATTTCCCGGCCAGCAGGCTGACCAGCTTAAACTGCACGGTATTCGTGTCCTGATACTCGTCCACCATGATGTAGCGGAACCGTTCCTGATAACTTTCCCTCACATCCGGCTGTGTATCGAGAAGCTGTACAGTCTTCACAAGCAGGTCGTCAAAATCCAGCGCATTGTTCGCGCGAAGCTGCGCATCGTATTCCCGATATGCCTTCGCGATCTGCTGCTGCGCAAAGTCACCGCCCGCATTCAGTTCGAACTCCTCAGGCATGATCATTTCATTCTTTGCAGAGGAGATGAGGGACAGGAGCATCCGCTCTTTAAAACGTTTCGTATCAAGATCAACCTTACGGCACACTTCTTTCATCAGCGTTTTCTGATCATCTGTGTCATAGATCGTAAAACGGTTATCATATCCGAGTCTGTCTATATATCGTCTCAGTATCCTCACACACGCCGAGTGAAAGGTGCTCACCCAGATACTCTCTGATCCGAATCCTACCAGGTCATCCACCCTCTGACGCATTTCTCCCGCCGCTTTGTTGGTAAAAGTAATGGCAAGGATATTCCACGGATTAACCCCCATCTCCTCGATCAGATATGCAATACGGTGGGTCAGCACCCTGGTCTTTCCCGAGCCTGCCCCCGCAAGGATGAGAAGAGGTCCTTCCGTGTGAAATACTGCGTCTTTCTGCGGTTCATTCAGCGTATCATATATACTCATCTGTATCTCCTTAATATCCTGTAAATAAATGTCTGGCACACACATTTTTTTGTGATTCCTGTCTATTATCGAACAGGTTTTCGCCAAAGTCAACTAGATTTTCCACTTGCTATATAGTTTTGGTTACTATATAATGAATATACTGGGGTGATAAAATGAAAATCGACACAAATGATATATTAAAAAGTATTTTTGAAAGCCTGGACCATGTTGACTACATCCGTCCGGAAGAAATTCCAAATATCGACCTGTATATGGATCAGGTGACTACTTTTATGGACGAACATCTCTCCTCCACCAAACGTTACGGCGAGGACAAGATCCTGACTAAGACCATGATCAATAATTATTCAAAAAACAATCTCCTTCCGCCGTCAGTGAAGAAAAAATATTCCAAGGAACATGTTCTCCTTCTGATCTTGATCTATTATTTTAAAAATATCCTTTCTATCAAGGATATTGAGACGATCCTGGCGCCCTTGCGAGAGAAATACTTTTCCGGCGGTCAGTCCTTCTCTCTCTCCGAGGTATACCGGGAGGTCTGCGAGATAGAAAAATCCCGCATTGAACCCATGAAAGCATCAGTTCAGGAAGCATATGAAAAGTCAGGGCAGGCTTTCCAGAACATGCCGGAAGGAGAAGACAGAGAAGAGCTGAGACTGTTCGCCTTTCTGTGCAGTTTAAGCTTTGACGTATATCTCAAAAAAATGATGATCGAGAAACTTATCGATGAACTCGCTTCAAAAGAAAAGGAGTAAATCTGGATTTGTGGGTGAGGACGAGAGGCGGAAAAACGTCCGAAGTCCGCACAGCCAAATGCAGATTTACTGTATCGTGATTTCCGAAGTGACATCCTCCACCCCATTGATCTGAAGTCTGACATGGATCTTCCCTTCCTCAAATCCTTCCAAAGGATATTCCAGTGGTTCTGAGAGATCCGTCACATCCACGGATTCTGCCTTATCCCCCTGCACCAGCCAAAGGATCAGGCTTGATCCGTCCGGCACAGTACCGCAGGAAATGTCAGCATACAGCTTTTGTGCCTCCGCATCCTCGATCCTCATATTCCTTTCTTCCACAAATCCATCGCTTGCCCGTTTAAAGCTTAAGTTCCAGACTCCGTCCCAGTAATTGCTTACGCTCATCTGGATCACTCCCAGATTCCACACTCTTTCATCGGACGAGGGATCTGTATTCACATTCCCGGCTCCGGACGCGCTCACGATAAGCCCAGTCAGGCATACGATCATAAACACGAGGCTGACCATGCCTCCGGCTATATATCTTTTGTGGTGCATCTTTTTATTTTCCATGTTTTCCGTTTCCTCCCTATTTTGAATATATGCTCCGCATTCCTCACAGTATTTTGCCCGCAGCGGTACAAGATGCCCGCAGGCAGGGCAGGGGCTTTTGATGTCCCGCCGCCTTAAGAAATATATCAGAAGCCCGATCATAGGGGTTGCGAGAAAAATAATAATGACCCAGAGCACAGGATCATCCCCCCGCTTTCGGCAGTCCTGATATACCCACGCGCCAAAGAATACAGACATGAACAGCCAAAAAAGGATTCCGCCCAGGAGAAACAGAGGGACAGCTATTGCAATTCCGCTAAATCCATCGCTTACAGCAAAAAACACCGCAAACCTTACAAAAATAAATAAAATTATGATCGCTGCAGCCCAGATCAGCCATCGGCGTTTCCGGGTGTTCGTTTTATTATGCATTTTCATATCCCTTCCCCTCCTTTTTATTTACAAAAATGGATATATTCTCTCTGAGATCCGTTCTTTTAATCCCTGCCAGAGTAATCACTACACCTGCCAATCCCATATAAGCGCAAACCAAAGCCCCCAGTACTGCAAGATAGAGATTATTGATCAGAAGGATAAGGACTGCCCCCAGCATGAGAAATATAATAAGATTCAATATCATAGGCAGATACCAGAGGGAAATACTCCTACCCGCTGTGCCCTGTCTGCGGAACCGTTCCCGCTCATAAAGCTCTGCCTTCAGTCCATTATTCAGCCTGACAGCAGGCTTATCCTCGGTTTTGAGCGCCTCCCGGATCAATCCGTCAAACTCTGTATTAAAATCTTTCTTCTCCATAACCAGCTTCCTCCAATCTTTTTTTAATCATCTTTCTGCCTTTAAACAGACGGCTTTTCACTGTTCCGGGAGACTTTCCCGTCATCTTTGCGATCTGTTCGACTTTGAATTCAAAGAGGTAAAACAATATCAGCGGAATCCGAAATTTGTCGGGCAGCTCCTGAATGATCCGGCTGATCTCAGATATCATCTCTCTGTGGAAATAGTCTGCTTCTATATCTTCTCCGGAACAAATCGTATATTCCCGCTCATCTTCTATGTTCATACACTGTACTATCCCGCTTCGCCGCGCTGCTTTCCTCCTGCTGCTCTTCCACTGGTTGTGCGCCGCGGCAAAGAAAAAAGCACGGGGATTTTTCTCCCATTCCAAAGTAAAGCTGCACTCCAATGCCTTCAGGAACGTCTGCTGGTACAGATCTTCCGCATCCTCTCTGTTCATGCAGAGCTTCAGGCAGAACCTGTAAACATCCGCCCCGAATTCATCAATACATCTTTCTATTTCCCTCGCCTCCAAAGCCTCACCTCCATTCGCTTCTTTAATCTTTTCACTCTATATACGCCGCCAGTTATGCTCTGGTTCATTTTTTATTTTTTTGCATAAGAAAACCGGAAACCCTGCATATATCCATGACGGTTTCCGGTTGTTTATTTTCCGGTATTCAGACAATCCACAAAATCAATCGTCTTTTTGCTCTTCATCCTTATCAATGCGCTCAAACACCATATCATAGCCATCGTTTCCGTAGTTCAGGGAACGATTGACACGGCTGATCGTGGCTGTCGAAGCGCCTGTCTGCTCCGCGATCTCCAGATAAGTTTTCTGCTCTCTTAACATTTTTGCGACCTCAAATCTCTGAGATAATGAAAGCAGTTCATTGATCGTGCAGATATCCTCAAAAAATGTATAACATTCTTCTTTATTTTCCAGACTGAGGATGGCTTTAAAAAGATAGTCGACTGCCTCTGTCCTTATCTTCTTACTCATAAATATATCTCCTTTATAAGCCCCGCGGCAAAGTCTGACCAGGACGCAGGCATCTGATATGTATTATAACATACCCTCTGTCCCTCCAAGTCGCTCCTATATTTTAGCACACTAAACTTTTAAAGTCCACCATTTTATTTTTACAGGCTGACCTGCAGTCTTTCTCAATGAATATCCAAAAAGTCCTTCAGGCGTTCCCAATCCGTGGTCACTACCAGTTCCTCGGGAAAATTGCAATACTCCAGCACTTCACTGACATAAGTAAAATTTCCCGCATCTGCATCTACATGGGCGTCACTTCCTGTCGTCACCGGCACCTCATACTGCCTGCATAGATCCAGCATGGTCAGGATGTTTTCTTTTGTCCCTTTCCTGCTGCTTTGGGGACGCATAGAAGAATTATTGATCTCAAGAAGTGTGCCCGTCTCTTTTGCCGTGCGGACAAGAGTTTCATAGTCAAAGGGAAATCTGCCGTCGTCCGGGTGTCCGATAATATTGATATATGGCTTTTTCATAACCTCCACATATGCCCTGATATTTTCCTCCGGCGTATGATCAAGGCCATAGCAGGGCGGATGAATGCTTGCCACCACAATATCCAAGTCCCGGCATGTCTTCTCCGGAAGGTCGATCGTCCCGTCCGGATCCATAATATTGACTTCCGCCCCCATCAGAAGCCGTACTCCATCCACTTCCCTGGGGACTACATCCAGGTTTTGGAAGTAAAACAGCCCGCATGTGCCCGGCATTTCCGGAGCATGCTCCGTAAGGGCAAGTGCCTTTAGCCCTCTTTCCTTAGCCGCTGCAGCCATTTCCTTAATGGTACTGTATGCATGCCCGCTCGCCAATGTATGGGCATGTGTGTCTGCAATAATCTTCATTTTTATTCTCCTTTTCATTCATTTATTCATACGCGCCGGCAAAATCCGGCATTAATATGTCGCAAATACGTACTTTAAAACAGTATATCACATTTTCCCCGGAATACAATTTCCCCGCCCGGGGATACTAAACGAAAAATGCAAAACGAGGTGAATTATTTTGAAAAAAAGGCAGAAAAAAGATTTGATCGATGACTTTGACTATCTCTCAAATGCGGCATCTACAACAGACTGCACAGGGCTGATCCCATCTCTTCCTCAAAATGAGGCTGAACTGGAAGCCTATAATGACATCGTCCAGTACATGTCTCCCATAGCTAAAAACAGCAATGATTCGGAAATTACTACACTTTCCAAAGATAAGCGTCCCCACTCATCCTGACTTTTATCTTCGACATAATTCGGGAAAATCTTGCACTTTTCGAGCTGATATTGCATTTTTTCATTGTTCTTGCGTCCTCAAAATGTTATAATATCGGTGTTGTAAATTTGTCAACCAAAGAGAGGAGTATAGATCTTATGAAGTGTCCAATATGTGGAAAAGAGCTTGAGTTAAAGAACAAACAGATTGGCACCAATGAAAACGGTGATCCGATTTTTAACGAATATGCGATCTGCCGGGACTGCCGCAAGCAATGGAACCTTGACAAGCAGCGCGCGAAAAAAGCCGCTCAAAAGGGAAGTACGCCTGCAAAAGATACGGCTGCAAAGGATACGCCTGCAAAGAAGGATGCGCCCGTAAAGAAAAGCACCCCTGCAAAGACATCAGCAGCAAAGAAAGCTTCTTCCGACGCGGTAAATGGAGCGACACAGAAGGTAGAAGCTCCGGCCGGCTCAGGGAAAGAGACGGTCTCTCCTGCTAAAAAGCCGGTAAAAAAACGTCCCTCACAGAGCTCGCATGCAGAAGAGCCGGAAGAAAAGCGATACAGCAATATCCCGCCGGAAAAAGTTCGGACAAAACATGAAAAATCTGCCCGAAAGAGCTATGAAGATATGCTTGCTACCGGTGCGATCGGCAAACCGGTCAAAAAGAAAAAAGTTCAGCCGGCAGAAGAAGAGCCGGTATCAGGCACTTCCGCTTCACCGGCAGCCAGAAAAAAAACTGCAAAACCGGCGGCAAAGCCGGTTGAACCTGAATATGACGACTATGATGACGACGATTATTATGAGAGTTCGCCCCGATTCCGCGCAATACGCGTGATTCTCGGCATCATCTCTCTTGCCGGATTCGGATACTTTTTATACATGGGAATTACGACCGGATTTTCATCGTCAACGGACAGCGGCGTTACAGGCATGACATTTACAATCCTTGCGCTCTGCCTGCTCGTTTCTGCACTGCTGTATTTTATTACGATAAGAACGAACAACATTTTCGCATTCCTTCTGCCTATGCTCTTCTATCTCGGAAGTGCTGTATTTGCGTTCCTCAAGAGAGGCGATGATCTTCAGCTTTTCATTGCTGCTGTCGCTGCCGCGGTACTGGCTGTGATCTCCCTGATCCTTGCCATCACGTCAAGAGGCGGGGATGATTACGATGATGATTATGACGATGCTTTTGAAGACGATTACGCAGATGAGTATGATGACTGATAAGATGCGGTAAACATAACCATTATTTTCTTTGTTAAAAACCTGCTGAATCAGCGCCGCCCCCGGCCGGGACGCTCTGCCGCCGGATGTGGATACGCTGTTTCCGCGGGTTTTTCTATATGAACCTCCTGTTTTTCTTCTCATATACTATTAGAGAATAAATATGAGATATCTATATGGAGGTATTATGAAAAAGCGTATTTTATCTTTCTTAGGCGCTGCCGTCCTCTCTCTTTCTCTCCTCGCAGGATGCGCGCAGGATTCAGAAGAAAAGACAGCAGCCCCGGAGAGTACTCCCGCTGAAGAAACAGAACAAAAGGAACTCGTAAAAGTCACATTAAATGAGGTCGCCCACTCCATCTTCTATGCGCCTATGTATGTGGCGGTTGAAGAGGGGTATTTCCAAGAGGAGGGGATCGACCTGACTCTTGTCTGTGGTTTTGGCGCAGATAAAACAATGACCGCCGTCATCTCCGGAGAAGCGGACATCGGCTTTATGGGTTCCGAAGCGTCCATATACACCTACGCCGAAGGAGCCACGGACTACGTCGTGAATTTTGCTCAGCTTACACAGCGGGCAGGCAATTTTCTTGTAGCCCGGGAAGAAATGCCCGATTTCACATGGGAAGACTTAAAAGGGCATCTTGTCCTTGGCGGGCGAAAAGGCGGGATGCCTGAGATGGTATTTGAATATATCCTGAAAGAAAACGGCATTGACCCTGCAACAGACCTCGAGATTAATCAGAACATTGATTTCGGCTCCACTGCGGCGGCATTTTCAGAAGGGCAGGGAGATTTCACCGTTGAATTTGAACCGGGCGCGACTACCCTGGAATCCGAAGGCAAGGGCTATGTGGCAGCTTCCCTCGGCGAAGACAGCGGCTATGTTCCCTATACTGCTTTCAGCGCAAAACAGAGTTATATAGATGAAAATCCGGATGTGATCCAGGGCTTCACCAATGCGCTCCAGAAAGGAATGGACTATGTCCAGAACCATACTCCGGAAGAGATTGCCGCTGTGATCGAGCCTCAGTTCCCGGAAACAGACCTGGAAACAATCACGACCATTGTCACACGCTATTACGACCAGGATACGTGGAAGAGCAACCTCATTTTCGAGGAAAGCAGCTTTGATCTCCTTCAGGATATCCTGGAGAGCGCAGGCGAGCTGGAAGAAAGAGTTCCGTACGATGATCTGGTGACAACAGAGTTTGCAGCGATCGCTGCGCAGTGATATACTGTATTCTGAAATCTGTGATTCAACAAAAGTAAAGAGAGGACCCCACTATGATCGACAAACGGTTGATCCCCTTTGGAGGATTGAAGAAAGAACCCTTCTCCGGAAGCCACAATGGCATGCGCTATCTTTTCCGGGGAGATGACGGAAAGAACAGCACTACATTCACTGTATTTATCTATCCTGAACCATGGTGTTTTGAGGATACGCCCGAGGATGAAAAAGAAAGCCGGTCTTTCCCTCTGTCAGAGGAAGGGATGGATCAGGCAGCGGCATGGCTTTTTGAGAGATTTGAATCTGAAAAAGACCGCTGGCAGACATCATCAAAAGAGATGATGCATACAGTCCGGCAGGCGTCTTACGATCCGGAGGAAGAACTCCCCAGTTAAAATACGGATAAGAATATATGAGGCGCATATCCGGTCCTGTCGTGACCGGATATGCGCCTCATAAAGTTTATTGCCCATTCATCTTTATCTAAATTTTATAATCTTTAAAATTATTTCCATATGTTGTCACAGCCGATTCACAATTCCCTGTTAAGATACAAACATGAAATAAAGAAGACAATGACTGTGTATACAGTCGGTATGCATGGTCATTGGACTTCGCCTAAACCATTTGATTCCGGGCTTCTGCCTCGGAATATTTTTTTGATATCGATCTTTACAATGTAATAATACATTCCGATCAGCAGAGCAGATGCCAGCACCCAGGCGGCCGGGCTTGCCAGGCAGACACCGGTATAGCTCTTCTGTCCTGCCGCGATCACAGCAACGATTCCCCGGCCCGCCAGTTCCGCCACACCGGCCATCATCGGCAGAATGCCATACCCGAGACCCTGAATTCCATTCCGGTATATGTTGACAATAGCCAGCGGAATAAAGAATGCTCCTACACACTTCAGATAAATATCCACAGAATCCATAATGACAGCCACATCCTCTGAAACAAAAAGATACGTCATATATTTTCCCACTGTCATCACCAGGACTGCTGCAGCAAAGGAATAAATAATGCCAAGAACCGTACAGGATTTAAACCCGCTGCGGATCCTTGCCACATTCCCTGCCCCCATATTCTGGGCTCCGTATGTCGCCATAGTAGTCCCCATAGCGACATATGCCTGGGTGACCACCTGCTCGATCTTGCTCGCTGCGGTAAATGCCGCCACAAGTGTGGACCCAAGGATATTCAGGGAAGACTGAACCATCATAGTACCGATCGCTGTGATGGAATACTGAAGCGCCATAGGAATTCCGATTCTGAGCTGTTTTCCCAGCAATGAGCCGGACAGATGCCAGTCTTCCCCGCACATCCGGAGGATCGGCACTTCTTTTACTATGTACGCCATGCAGAGAAGCCCTGACACTCCCTGTGAGATGACTGTTGCCACGGCCGCTCCGGCTGTCCCCATATGAAAGAAAATGATAAGCACTAGGTCAAGTACAATGTTAAGCAGAGCGGAGAGGATCAGGAAGTACAGCGGCACCCTGCTGTTCCCCAGAGCCCTCAAGATACTTGCCAGCAGGTTATAGAGCATCTGCGCAAGGATACCCGCGCTGATGATCATAATATAGGAATAGGCATCTCCGAAAATATCCTCAGGCGTATTCATAAGCTCCAGCCACGGTTTCATAAGAGGCATAAAGGCCGCCGTCAGGATCACGCCTATGATCAGAGACAGAATGCACGCCCCTGACACTGTCTTTCGCATTGCCCTCATATCTCCCGCGCCAAATTTCTGTGCCGTGAGAACAGTAAAGCCCGCCGTCATCCCTACTACAAAACCATAGATCAAAAACATGATCGTGCCGGTACTGCCCACTGCTGCAAGCGCCCCCGTGCCTACAAATTTTCCCACGATCACTGCGTCCGCCATATTGTAAAACTGCTGAAAGACATTTCCAAGGAAGATAGGAAATGTGAAACTTAGGATAATCCTCATCGGACTGCCTGATGTCATATCGTGCTGTACTGCTTTCATCTGTCTGTTACCTCTCATGATCTGTTATTATTTCTGTTTCTTCCCCTTAAAAAAGGATATGTCCCTCTTCTGACATATCCCTTTATCGGTTTCACAAGTGGTTATTATAAAATAGTGCACTGCGCTTGTAAATAGTATTGTTCTATTTTACTTATATTTAAACAATACGCTTCTTCCATCCGGCATACCAGATCATTTCAGGAATAGGATCTTATCCTCCCGGAACAGCAAATAATCCGGCATCCCTCTCTCTTCCAGCTCTTCGATCTTTTCTCTCTGCACGAACCAGCATATATTCTTCGCTTCCTGAGAATGATCCGTACTGTTCTCAGGAAGGAGATAATAGTTTCTCTCAAAAGGAAGGAGCGCGCTGCTTCCCAGATCAAACCGCAGCATGTTTTCCCGGCGTTCTCCCCACACAGGGACAAAGTCGTGCGCGCGGTATCCGAGCCACTGTACATCCTCCGGTATTTCTCCTTTTGTGTGCAGAGTAATTCCCCAGTCCTCAGCCTCTACTGTATGCTCATCCGTCCTAAGGGCGCGGGAAAAGTTCTTGCATCCGGTCAGGCGCGCCGCTTCTCTGCTCACCGGATTTCTGAACAGTTCCTTCGTCTCGCCTGCTGCCACGATGTGCCCCTGGTCAATGATAAGCAGCTCCTCGCTGAACCGATAGAGCTCGTCCCTGTTGTGGGATGCCATGATCACGGTTCCTCTGTAATCTGCAAGCATGTCCATCAGCTCCTGCTGCAGTCTGTCCTTCAGATACATATCCAGGGCAGAAAACGGTTCGTCCAGCAGGATCACATCCGGTTCATAAGCCATGATCCGGGCCAGCGCCACCCTCTGCTGCTGCCCTCCCGAGAGCTGCCCGGGAAGCCGCTTCTCCAGCCCTTGCAGCTGGAACTTTGCCACCATCTCACGCACACGGGCTTCATTTCCCTGTCTGCTCCCTTTGAGTCCCGCAGCAATATTTTTCTCCACGGTCATTGTGGGAAAAAGCGCATAATTCTGAAACAGGTAGCCTACATTACGTCTCTGGGGTTTCAAATTAATCTTGTGTTCCCGGTCAAACAGCGTATGCCCTTCCACCTCGATGCACCCCTGATCCGGCGTCTCGATGCCGGCAATACTTTTTAACGTCATGCTCTTTCCGCATCCGGAGGCTCCCAGGATGCCGATACGGCGGGATTCACTCTGAAAACTGATATCCAGAAGAAAGCTGTCCAGTTTTCTCCTGATCTGAACTTTGATCGACACGCCTTACCACCTCCCGATGTTTTTCATCTTCTTCCCTGAGATCAGGTTCATAAGAAAGATCACCACAAATGCGATGACCATCACTACTGCCACCCATATCCCGGCTGTCAGGTAATCCCCGTCCTGGATGACCATGGCGATCTTCTGTGATATGGTCCCTGTCTTGCCCGGGATATTTCCCGCCAGCATGGACGTTGCCCCATACTCTCCCAGCGCCCTTGCAAATGTAAGGATCGTACCGGAGGCAATGCCCGGTCCTGCGGTGGGGACAATGATCTTCCAGAAGATCTTTGTATCCGACATGCCCAGCGTCCTGCCTGCATAGACCAGGTTGACATCGATCTGCTCCATAGCTGCCCTGGCATTTCTGTACATAAGCGGAAAGGCGATAACCGTTGCCGCAATCACACAGCCCAGCCATGTCTGGACCACTTTGAAGCCGAACTCTTCAAACAGGAATTCCCCAAAAGGTCTTCTCCTGCTGAACAAAAGCAGAAGAAAGAAGCCTGCCACAGTGGGCGGCAGCACCATTGGAAGGGTCAGGATACCGTCAATGACTGCCTTTTTCCCCGGGGAAGCCTTCACCACCTTGCGCGCGGCAAATATACCTAAAAAGAAGGAGATCACAGTCGCCACGATCCCCGTCTTTATGGATATAAACAACGGACTCCAGTCCAGTTCTTTTAAAATCTCCATGATCTCTTCCATCGTATTCCTCCTTCTTCCGCCTGTATAAGTAATCCCCGCCCAAAACAGCCCGCAGAAAAAGCGGCGGACAAAGGTTCTCACCTATTCTGATCTGACTCTATGTCCGCCGCCTGCTGTTTTTGTTTTATTTTACTCTTATTCTACATTCGTGTCAAAATAATAGGATTCAAACACTTCTTTTGCCTCGTCTGAGAGTATAAAAGCCAGGAAATCATCCG
>DXCD01000217.1 GCA_019116185.1 Candidatus Mediterraneibacter stercorigallinarum | reverse complement strand
GTGGATGCCTGAGGCGGAGCCGAATCGTCCACTGTTCAATTGTTTTTAGCCGTGCTTCCTGCCTTTCTAGACTTTCCCAGATTACGGATCAGGAACCGAAGCCACACATCCGCCCTCTGCGAATACGTCTTAGAAAACCCCCGCTGTTTCCGGATGATTTACACCATCAAAGTCTTCCCGGCAAATCCAGATTTCACACTCTCTGGCATGCATATTTCTTTTTTTGTGGAGCATACTATTTTTAAAAAGGAGTGTATACCATGGCTGTTAATTTTTCAGAAAGTAAAACAAAAGAGAACCTGATGCGTGCCTTTGCCGGGGAGAGCCAGGCGCGAAACCGCTATACGGTCGCAGCGGAACGCGCGGAGGAGGAAGGGATGCTCACGGTCGCCGATATCTTCCTCTATACTGCTGACCAAGAACGGGCTCACGCAGAGCGTTTTTACGAATTGCTGAAGGGTCTTTCCGGCGAAACGGTCCACATTGACGGCTCTTATCCGATTGACCAGCAGGACAGTCTTGAAGGGCTTCTTCGTGCGGCAGAACATAACGAACACGAAGAGTATGCTGATGTGTATCAGGCATTCGGAGACACAGCAAAGGAAGAGGGCTTTCACGAAGCCGCCTCAGCATTCTATCAGATCGCCGAGATCGAGCATATTCACGAAAAGCGTTTTGGGGAACTGGCAGAAATGCTTGAAACAAATACGTATTACAACTCAGATAATGTATCCAAATGGATGTGTACAAACTGCGGATATATTCACGAAGGGCAGCTTGCCCCAAAAGTATGTCCCGTATGCCGTCATGAGCAGGGATATTTCATACCATATACACTGGCATGTTATAAACTTCCTCAGCCGTAATACACATCGAAATAAACAAGGAAGCGAGTCTGCCGCCGAAATACCTGTCTTGTAAACACTGTATGGCAAATAAATTCAATCCGTGATGGATAGCGGCTTTTTCAGAATAAATCGCACGGAATAAAAACAGGTTTTTAAGAAGTCAAAAAGAGGTTTTAAAAAAGACTTCTAAAAAACAAAAATTAGGGGTTTACAAACCGTTTCTGTTATGGTAGAATACCATTTGTCGAGCGGAAGTGGCGGAATGGCAGACGCGCTAGATTCAGGTTCTAGTGGGAGTTTTATCCTGTGAGAGTTCAAGTCTCTTCTTCCGCATTGATAGAAAAGGAGAATTCCCAGATTTAGGGATTCTCCTTTTTGCATGCTTGCATTTTCCTGCAAGAGTGATATAATATTCCACATGGAAGCATAGCTCAGCTGGGATGAGCGTTCGCCTCACACGCGAGAGGTCATGGGTTCGAGCCCCATTGCTTCCATTTTTTCATATCTTTTTATCCTTCGCTCTCTGTCAGGATCCCGGATTTCAGCAGATCAGTGAGCAGCTCTCTTGCCTGTTGTTTGATTTCCTCCAGCGGTGTCTTTTCTTTATGGGATTCATTGACAAAGCCAAGCATCCCAAAGCATACAAAGCCAGCGATCTTTTTAGGAGAGTATTTCAGTCTGAGACGTTTTTTTACATGAAGCGTGTGCATCTCCACGGTCTCCAGTACAATGCTGTAAAACCGAGAGGCAAGGTAAGGGTTTTTCTCCGGATTCGTATGCTGAAAAAAGTCGAACCTGTCATAGTACAGTTCAAGGATACTGTCCAGCATATTCACATAACCCGCGGCAAGCCTGCGCGCCGGATTATTCTCTTCCTGCCTTCTGTAATAATCTTCTGTCCCTATGCGCAGCATATCATTGAATATATCATCCAGAAGCGCATACTTATCATTATAATGGGAATAAAAAGTAATTCTGCTGACCTCTGCATTTCTGCACAGTTCTGTAATTGTAATATGCTCGAAATCGCCTTGTGAGAGCATACTGACCATGGCTGCTTTCAAACTGCGCTTTGTTTTGATAATGCGTTTGTCTTCCATTTCCTTACATTTTCCCCTTCTTGTATAAATAGCTTACATTTTCCTTCTTTTGTTCATTGTGGTTCAAAAACTATTTTGCTATAATTTTAACACCTGTTATAATAACGGTCAACAAACATCAACCTATAATCAAACACTCGAAATAAGCAAATGGAAAATCAGGAGGAATATCATGCCCGGAATTGGTATTATGACAGACAGCAACTGTGGAATCATGCCGTCAGAGGAAAAAACGTATGGAATCCATGTGCTTCCCATGCCGATCATTATTGATGGTGAAACGTTCTATGAGGGCATCAATATCACACCGGAAGATTTTTATAAAAAACAGGCAGCCGGTTCCACGATTACCACGTCTCAGCCATCGCCCGGAGACGTAGCCGCAATGTGGGATGAACTGCTCCAGTCTTATGACGAACTCGTTTTTATCCCCATGTCTTCAGGGCTGAGCAGCACCTGCCAGACAGCCCTTATCCTGGCAGATGATGATCCATACAGGGATAAGGTCTTTGTCGTGGACAACCATCGGATCTCCGTCACACAGGCATTGTCAGTACTGGATGCGAAAATCCTTGCCGGCGAAGGCAAAACCGGAGCTGAGATCAAAATGATCCTGGAGAAGGAAGCCCTGGACGCGACAATCTATATCGCGGTAGATACACTGGAATATCTGAAAAAGGGCGGGCGGATCACCCCTGCCGCCGCAGCGGTAGGAAACATGCTCCGTTTGAAGCCTGTGCTCACCATACAGGGCGACAAACTGGACTCTTTTGCCAAAGCGCGGGGAATGAAATCCGCATTTCACACAATGCTTAATGCAGTGAAAAACGACATATCCACAAGGCTCGCCTCTTTGAAAGCACAGGGATGTCTGAAGGTCGGAATTGCCAATACGTTGATGGAACCTGAGAAGCTGGCCTCTTTTAAGGCAGAAATGCAGGAAAATTTCCCTGACATGGATTTGGTCTACTTCCCGCTCACTATGAGCATCGGTACCCATGTAGGATCCGGTGGTCTTGGAATAGGAGCAGTGAGAAGCCACCAGAACTGACTTTCCGAATCGAACACTATCGCTATATAACACCCAAGAGACCGGGGCGGCTGATATGTCCCCTCCTTACTGGCTGTCCAGCAAAGAGGGTGCATATCAGCCGCCCCCGGTCTCTTATATTACTAAATAATCCGATATTTTTGCAAATCAATCCGGACATCCGCCGGCATTCTCTATTTGCCTGCCGGCATAAATTTCAATATCTCTGCCGCAACGCCTGAGATTGGCATAGTCTGAAGCCATACACGTCCCGGTCCGGTTATAAGAGTATTAAACACACCCTCTCCGCCGAACACCATATTTTTGAGCCCGGGCACAGTCTTGATCTCCATGCTGCATGTAGCGTCCATAGCCGCCAGATACCCTGTATCTACTACAATCTGCTGTCCCGGCTGGAGGTTGTATTCCACCACATGCCCGTCAAATTCAAGAAATGCTGTCCCATGCCCTGACAGTCTCTGCATAATAAAACCTTCTCCGCCGAAGAATCCTGCTCCCAGTTTTTTCTGGAAGAATACAGACAGCTCTACGTTTGCTTCCGCTGCAAGGAATCCGGCCTTCTGAACAATAACCTCATTCCCGGGCGTTACATCCCAGGCGCGGATCTCCCCCGGGAAGCTGGACGCAAATGCAATCATGCCGTTTCCGCCTTCCGCGGTATAACGGTTCTGAAAAATCGCTTCGCCTGCAAACATTCTGCCCAGCGCTTTCCCGATCCCTCCGTTTGACGTTGTCTCCATCTTCATGTTAGGAGACATCCAGCTCATAGAGCCGCGCTCTGTGATCATTGCCTCCCCGTTTTCCAGATAGCAGATTACTACCGGAAGTGTCTCACCCTTAATCTCATACCTCATACATTGATCTCCTCTCTCACTTTTCCTGTTTCCAGTATCTGTCCTGTCATTTCGGACTCTGTTATCATCATAACATAAAAAACCGGCAGAGTAACTATTTCTGCCGGTTTTTACAAAGGTTTTTCTGAATCCCGCCTGATATCTTTACAACTGTTCTGCCTGTGTCTCCTGCCCCGGCTGGAGTGCCTGCGCCGCCTGGGTCTCCTGAGTCTCCTGCGCTGTCCGTGCCTCCCGGACGATCTGCTCTTCCGGCGGGATCTCCAGCTTCGGCAGGGTAATATCCGCCTTGAACAGATCAGCCTCTGTCGAAATCTTCAGCGTGCCATGCTGAAGCTCCACAAAGCTCTTGGCAATGGCCAGCCCCAGCCCTGATCCTTCTGTATTTCTTGAAGAATCTCCCCGGACGAACCGGTCTGTGATCTCGTCCGCATTAAAATTCAGTTCAGATGCCGACACATTTTTCATGGAAATGTGAACAGCGTTTTCCTGTTCTGTCATCTCAATGTAGACCCGTGTGTGAGGCATCGCGTATTTTGTGATATTCACGATCAGGTTCTCAAAGATCCTGTATGTCTTCTGGCTGTCCAGCCACATGATGAGCTTCTGCTCCGGCAGCTTCCAGCGTATCTCCAGATTTGCATCCCTGATCTTGCTGTCGTTTTCAAGCCCTACTTCTTTCAGAAGATTCACGATATCCACTTTCATGAAATGCATCACAACATTCTTGCTCGCCGCCTTGCTGATCTCAAACAGATCCTCAATCAGCACTTTCAGGCGCAGGGATTTTTTTTCCAGCACTTCGATGTATTCCCTGCGCTTTTCTTCG
>DXCD01000216.1 GCA_019116185.1 Candidatus Mediterraneibacter stercorigallinarum | reverse complement strand
CTCTTCCGGGATCGGAGCCGGTCCGTGATTTGCGCCCTGAGCTACCGGACACATCATTTCTACTTCATGTGAATAAATCATGTTAAAACTCCTTTCAATATGTATGATTTTCTTCGCATATGGCACACAATTCCGCACAAAAACCGACAGTCCTGTCCCTGAAGCGTTAAAAGCACGGACTGTCTGCGCGGCACAGATCCTCCGCCACCTGCCGCGGGAAATCTATCTGTCCCATATATGGATTATTTTCGCATAATTTACATTATTCGTCAATCATGAGTTTGTCTGTTTTTTATCAATTTGTCTTTGATCTTACTTTTCTCTGCCCCTGATTTTACTTTTGCGGGATCCGTTTCACTGTTCTGTATTCTGAAGTTCTTCTTTCAGCATTTCCAGCGCTGTCCTGACCGTCTGAAGCCTGTTCTCCATCCGGTTTCCCGTAAACCGGCATTCTTTTACAACTGTTCTGCCGTTCAGAAAGCATCCGATATATACAAGTCCCACCGGCTTCTCTGGTGTGCCGCCTCCCGGTCCCGCAATCCCGGTAGCGCTCAGGGCTGCATCGGCATCTGCCGCCCGCGCCGCGCCTTCTGCCATCTCTTCTGCGGTCTGTTCACTGACCGCCCCGTACCGCTCCAGCGTCTCCGGTCTCACCCCGACAAGCCGCTGCTTTGCTTCGTTTGAGTACGTAATATATGCCTCGTTCAGCACTTCCGACGCGCCCGCCGCGTTCACAAGCGTGCCGGAGATCAGGCCTCCGGTACAGGATTCGGCTGTGGTCACTGTCAGACCTCTTTCTGCCAGCAGCTCTACCACACTCTCTTCCAGGCTCTTATCTTCTGTCCGCTTTTCTGCCCGCTCCATACCTACATTCCTCCCTGGGTAAGCACCTGTCGGTTCTTCCATACATAGTCGATCAGAGAGATCACGGTCAATGCTACCGCGATCCAGATCAGGATCGTGCCGATCAGGTCAAACACGCCTCCCAGATCCGCGATCAGGACAATGATCATTGCCATCTGGAAGACTGTCTTGAATTTGCCCCAGTAGCTCGCCGCGATCACAATGCCCGCGTCCGAAGCCACAAGGCGGAATCCGCTGATAATGAACTCCCTTGCTATGATCACGATGACAATTGCCGCGTCCAGCTTCCCGGACGGGATCAGGCAGATCATCGCAGAGCAGACGAGCAGCTTGTCCGCCAGCGGGTCCATGAACTTTCCGAAATTTGTCACCAGATTATATTTCCGGGCGATCTTTCCGTCCAGCATATCCGTAAGGCTGGCGACAACGAAAATCACCAGCGCGATCCACTTATTTGCCGCGCCGCCCACGTCAGCGAGCATAAAAAACACAAAAAACGGCACCATGATAACTCTTAATACTGTCAGCTTATTTGGTAAATTCATATCAATTCTCCTATCAGATCATAATCAACCGCGCCTGTCACCTTCACCCGCGCGAAATCTCCCGAAAGCAGTTCTTCGTCCGTGTTGATGAAAATAAGCCCGTCCACATTCGGCGCGTCCCGGTAAGTCCGCCCCACATAGGCATTCTCATCCGCAACTTTTCCCTCGATCATCACAAGCACTTCCCTGCCCACCATATCCTGGGCATTGTCAAAGGCTATATCCTGCTGAAGCTCCATGAGCTCTGCCTGCCGTTCTTCCTTGACCTCCTCGTCGATCTGGTCCGGCATAGATGCAGCAGGGGTATCTTCCTCCGGCGAATAGGTGAACACGCCCAGACGGTCGAATTCCATCTCATCCACAAAGTCCATCAGTTCCTCGTGCTGTTCTTCCGTCTCCCCGGGGAATCCGGTGATCAGCGTGGTCCGCAGGCAGATATCCGGGATCTCCCTTCTCAGCCTGCCCACAATGTCAATCAGCTCCTGCTTTGACGTCCTGCGTCCCATCCGCTTCAGGATCGTATCGTTTGCATGCTGGATCGGCAGGTCAAGATAATGGCAGACTTTCGGTTCTTCCTTCATGACCTGGATCAGCTCGTCCGTGATCTCCTCCGGATAGCAGTAGAGGATGCGGATCCAGCGGATACCGCTGATCTTGCAGAGCTCTTTTACCAGCTTATGCAGGGATTTCTCTCCATACAGATCCTTCCCGTACAGCGTTGTCTCCTGGGCCACCAGGATCAGCTCCTTCACGCCCTGTTCTGCCAGCTCTTCCGCCTCTTTCAGGAGCCGCTCCATGGGGACACTGCGGAAATTGCCCCGGATCTTCGGGATAATGCAGTAGGTGCAGTGCTTGTCGCACCCTTCCGCGATCTTAAGATAAGCAAAATGCCCTCCCGTCGTCACCAGACGTTTCGTATCCGGCAGCGGAAGCGCGTCCGGATCTGAGAGTATGACCGAATGACGCCCTTCCAACGCGGCGTCCACCGCGTCAAGAATCTGGTCGTAAGCTGTTGTTCCCAGCACCTCGTCAACCTCAGGGATCTCATCAATGATCTCCTGCCTGTATCTCTCGGCAAGACAGCCCGTAACGATAAGCGCCTTTACCTGCCCTGTCTTTTTATACTCTGCCATCTCGAGAATATTCTGGATGCTTTCTTCCTTGGCGTCATGGATGAAGCAGCAGGTGTTGATCACAATGATATCTGCCTGCGTCTCATCATCCGTCATCTCGTATCCTCGGGATGCCAGGAGTCCCAGCATGACCTCTGTGTCCACGAGATTCTTGTCACAGCCAAGGGAGATGAATAATATCTTCATATAGGATTATACCTCCGTTTTCATTCTGTCAGAAAAAAGGCAGATACCACATGTGCATCTGCCCCACCCTGCTTTTTACTCTTCTGTATTCTCAGCCATGATCTTTAACTGACCTTCATTGAGTTCCTCGATGGCAATAGAAAGAGGCTTCTCGCCCTCTTTCGCGTCAACCAGCGGAAGGTCTCCGGCGATCAGCTGTCTTGCGCGCTTGGAGGTCGCCATCACGATCGAATAACGGCTGTTAACGATCTTTGTTTCCCCCTCCTCTACATCTTTGTTGACTACTTTCATCAAATCTGTGTAAGATGGATGCAGCATGTTCAATCTTCTCCTTTCAATCTTTTCAATCCTTCAAGATCTTCTTTTATCTCTTTCATAAATGCTTTGTTGCGGAAGCTTCTGTGGTGTTCTCCCTGAATGATCTCATGCATCTCTTCCACACATGTATTCAGGTCGTCGTTGACGATCAGATAATCGTAACTGTCCATGCCCTCCGCCTCTTCGCAGGCACGGTCCATTCTGGACTGGATCACATCCATTGTCTCTGTCCCTCTGCCCACGAGACGTTCTTTCAGCTCTGCGGCGCTGGGCGGCGTAACGAACAAAAGCAGTGTATCGGGAAATGCTTTCTTTACTTTCAGAGCGCCCTGGATCTCAATCTCCAGGATCACGTCTTTCCCTTCCTCAAGCTTCTTCTCCACGTACTCCCGCGGCGTGCCATAGTAATTTTCCACGTACTTAGCATACTCTATCAGTTCGTCTTTGGCAATCATTTTTTCAAATTCATCCTTTGAGATGAAGAAATATTCCCTGCCGTGCTCCTCTCCTTCCCGGGGCGCACGCGTTGTCGCTGAGATAGACAGCGCATATGTATCCGGGTATCTGGAAAGCAGTTCTTTCATCAGTGTTCCCTTTCCCGATCCTGAAAAACCGGATACAACGATTAAGATTCCTTTTCTGCTCATAATTCTTCCCCCCATAATCGGATCATTCAATATTCTGGATCTGTTCACGGATCTTCTCGATCTCTGTCTTCAGACTGATCGCGTGGTTGGACACTTCCAGGTCGTTCGCCTTGGAAAGGATGGTATTTGCTTCCCTGTTCATCTCCTGAGCGATAAAGTCCAGCTTGCGTCCGATTCCCTCTTTTTCTTCCAGTGTGTTCCTCATATGCTGGATATGGCTCTTCAGCCTGACCACTTCCTCGTCCGTGCAGATCTTATCCGCGAATAAAATCACTTCCGCGGCAATGCGGTTCTCCTCGATCTGCGTGTCTGCAAGGAGTTCTTTCATCTTGTCCTCCAGCTTCGCCCGGTATTCCGCAATGATCTGGGGCGAGCGTTCTTCGATAAACACGATCTGCTCCTCCAGCAGGTCCAGTTTGGAGAGGATGTCTTTCTTCAGGTTCTCTCCTTCTGTCTTCCTCGTCTCAACAAACTGCGTAAATGCTCCTTCCAGCGCTTCTTTCAGCCCGTTCCACAGTTCTTCTTCGTCCTCGCTCTGTTCCTCCATGGTAAACACTTCCGGGTAACGGGAGAGCGTGGACACACGGACGTCATTTTCTAGCCCGAACTCCTCTTCCATCTGTTTTAAATATTTCAGATACTCTGCCGCCAGCGCCGCGTTATACTTTACCGACACCTGAGTCTGTGAAAGATCTTCATACGTGATGAAGATATCCACCTTCCCACGGTTTGCATAGGATTTCAAAAGCGTACGTATGGCTGTCTCAAAGAAGTTCAGCTTCTTGGGCATCCTGATGTTCACATCAAGATAGCGGTGATTTACGCTCTTTAATTCCACTGTAAATTTTCTGGATCCTTTCTGTATCTCACATCGTCCGAATCCGGTCATGCTCTTTATCATGTTCTCATCCTCTGTTGTTTTTCATTTTGCAGCTGCTTATCCATAAGCGCTGTTCCTGTATGATCGAAAGTATTATAACCCTTTCATCTGCAAATGGTCAACAAATTAAACAGGTTTCTTTCTTTTATATAAGTTTCTTCAATTGACAGGGGGCTTTCTTCGCCTTTTTGATTATGCTATACTAATCACTGACAAAATGAATGAAAAAGAAACGGAGAAACACCTATGGCATTTGACGGAATCGTTGTGGCAGACCTTGTCCACGAACTAAAAGAAGAATTATTAAACGGGAGGATCGCCCGGATCGTCCAGCCGGAACCGGACGAGCTCCTGCTCACAATAAAGACACCAGACGGACAGAAGCGTCTCCTGGTCTGCGCGGACGCCTCCCTGCCCCTGGTCTATCTGACTGACTCGAACAAATCCGCGCCCATGACTGCGCCCAATTTCTGCATGCTCTTAAGGAAACATATCGGAAACGGCAGGATCATTGACATCAGCCAGCCTAAGCTGGAACGGATCATCCGGTTTACCATTGAACATCTAAACGAGCTGGGA
Organism: Candidatus Mediterraneibacter stercorigallinarum; assembly: GCA_019116185.1. Classification (GTDB taxonomy): domain Bacteria; phylum Bacillota; class Clostridia; order Lachnospirales; family Lachnospiraceae; genus Mediterraneibacter; species Mediterraneibacter stercorigallinarum. The sequence continues at coordinate 1,686 of DXCD01000216.1, read as the reverse complement.
GACCTGTGCCGGAAGCTCCTGATCGTGGAGATCATGGGAAAACACAGCAATATCATCTTCTGCACAGAAGACGGGAAGATCATCGACAGCATCAAGCATGTGTCCGCCCAGATGAGTTCCGTGCGCGAAGTGCTCCCGGGAAGGGAGTATTTTATCCCGGACACCATGCACAAGGCAGATCCACTGACCGTGTCCAAAGAGGATTTTGTTTCCCTGCTGTCAGAGAAACTGATGTCAGCTGCAAAAGCGATGTACACCAGCTTCACCGGCATCAGTCCGGTCACAGCGGAGGAGATCTGCCATCTCGCCGGACTGGACTCTTCTATCCCGGCAAAAGAGTATTCCGGGGATATCCTTTTCCACCTGTACACACAGTTCGAGATCTATCTCTCCGCGGTAAAGGAGTCCCGCTTCTCTCCCGCCATCTATTTTGACGGGCGCGAGCCGAAAGAGTTCTCCGCGCTGCCCCTGACGCATCTTTCCGGGTATACAAGGCAGGAACTTCCTTCTATATCAGAAGTGCTTAAGACCTATTACTCGACCCGCAGCCAGATCACGCGCATCCGCCAGAAATCCGCGGATCTGCGCCATGTCGTGCAGACCGCCCTGGAGCGCAGCCGGAAGAAGTACGATCTCCAGCTCCGGCAGCTCAAAGACACGGAAAACCGTGAGAAATACAAAGTCTACGGAGAGCTCATCAACACGTACGGCTACAATGTCGAAGAAGGGGCAAAGCAGCTGGAAGCGCTTAATTATTACACCAACGAGATGATCACCATCCCCCTCGACCCGGTAAAGACGCCCCAGGAAAATGCCCAGCGCTATTTTGCAAAATACAATAAGCAGAAACGGACTTTTGAGGCGCTCTCCGAGCTGTGCCAAAGCACAAAGGACGACATCACTTATCTGGAATCCATCCAGACCTCCCTTGATATCGCCCTCACTGAGGATGACCTTGCCGGGATCAAGGAAGAGCTCGCTGAGACCGGCTACATCAAACGAAAGACCGTCCGAAAAAAAGTAAAAGTCAAAAACACGCCTCTCCACTATATCTCCAGTGACGGCTACCACATGTACGTAGGGAAAAACAATCTTCAGAACGATGAACTGACCTTTGACTTTGCCTCCGGAAATGACTGGTGGTTCCACGCCAAGCAGGCTCCCGGCTCGCATGTCATCGTCAAAACAAACGGGGACGAACTCCCGGACCGCACCTTCGAGGAAGCCGGGAGGCTGGCAGCGTACTATTCCAGCATGAGGGGAAGCGAAAAAGTAGAGATCGATTATGTAGAGAAAAAACACGTCAAAAAACCCAAGGGAGGAAAACCCGGGTTCGTGGTGTACTATACCAATTACTCACTTGTCATCGACAGCGATATCAGCGGTCTGCAGGAGGTATAAATCTGTATTTGCCGGGGGGAGGCCGAGGGTGAGCAAATCGGTCGAAAACAGGGAAGCGGGGATGTCGAAGACGTATTCAGATCGTGTGTACGGCTGGCTTCGGCTCCGCTCCACGAGGCAAGTAAAACTAGAAAATTCGGAACTATGCTAAGAACAGAAATTGGCAGAGAGCAACTCGCCTTCGTCTCAGACAATCTCTCTGCCAATTTCAACGCATAGTTCCGAATTTTAAGTTTTACTAAGCCTCATTCCGAAGTCGCCTCAGTCAGCCGTACACACGATCTG
>DXCD01000215.1 GCA_019116185.1 Candidatus Mediterraneibacter stercorigallinarum | reverse complement strand
TAACTACTGAATATTCTCATCGATCGTACTCTGGATCTGCTTTTCTACAATTGCAGCAATCTCCGTTGTCTTCATATCTTTATAGTCTTCATATAGCAGCGGCTTCAGAAAATGTACCTGGACCGTTACCGGCTTGATCGTATTAGTATCAAAGGGCTTAAATGAATCGATAAGCGCCACAGGTACAATAGGGCACTGCGCCTTTGTGGCCGCCTTAAAGCTTCCCCCTTTAAACGAACCTATACGGTTTCCGTTCTTGGATCGCGTCCCCTCTGCAAAGATAAGATAATTTCTGCCCTTCTTCACTTCTTTTGTCACATTAATAATGACCTGCATCGCCTGTTTCACATCTTCCCGATCAAGCATAAAAGCTTTCATGCATGCAAAAATCTGCTTCAAAAACGGAATATCCGCAATTTCTTTTTTCGCCACCACAGAAAAAGGCCGCGGACTCGCCTCTATAATCGCAAGCACATCATAAAGCCCTTGATGGTTTGGAAAGAACATAAATCCATCCTTATCCGGAATATTATCTTTTCCATGCACATCGATATGCACCCGGCCGCCTTTATTTGCATGAAGGTCAATCCACTGGAGAAACGCATACGTATCCTCTTCTGTATATTTATCCACATGCGCCGCCCTGTAACAGAGGCGGATCCATCCGTACGGCACTAAATAAAGATTTCTCAGCACCATCATCAAGATACGCTTCATACCATATCTTCCCCCGTCTTCTGATATTCTTTGACTGCCGTCTCATAAAGATTATTTCCTTTGCTGTCGATCACTACAATCACCGGGAAGTTTTCGATTCTCAACTTCCGGACAGCTTCTGTTCCCAGATCATCATAAGCGACAACTTCTGAAGATGTAATACATTTGGAGAGCAGTGCCCCCGCGCCTCCAACCGCGGCAAAATAAACAGCGCCATTTCTGACAACTGCTTCCATCACCTCAGGGCTTCTCTTGCCCTTTCCAATCATTCCCCCCATGCCAAGATCAAGAAGACGCGGAGTGTACTTGTCCATACGGCTCGCCGTCGTCGGACCGGCTGAACCGATCGGCCGCCCTTCCCGCGCAGGAGACGGCCCCATATAATAAACAATCTGTTCTTTTATATCAAACGGCAAAGCTCCTCCATTTTGAAGGATTTCATCCATTCTTTTATGCGCGGCATCCCTTGCTGTATAAACCGTGCCGGTTAAATACACATACTCTCCGGCACGCAAAGTTCCAGCCGTCTCTTTATTCATGGGTACTGTAATATGCTTATCCATGAGAATATCCTTTCCATCAAAATTTTCCGAAAACATTCCCCGAAGGAGCCTGTCCTCTTCGGGATAAATTCTCTAAATCATACGCACAATATGCCGATTCACATGACAGCATATATTTACCGCCACGGGAAGTCCCGCAATATGAGTCGGATACGTATTTATATTGACCGCCAGGGCAGTAGTCGTACCGCCCAGACCGCCTGGCCCGATCCCCAGTTTATTGATCTTTTCCAGCAGTTCTTCCTCCATATCTTTTATATATGGAACAGAAGAATGAGATCCCGCCTCTCTTGTCAGCGCCTCTTTTGCCAAGAGCGCGCACTTTTCAAATGTGCCGCCGATCCCCACTCCCACGACCATGGGCGGGCATGCATTGGGCCCGGCGTCTTTCACAGCTGTAAGAACAGCCTGCTTCACTCCTTCAATCCCCTCAGCAGGTTTAAGCATAAATATCCTGCTCATATTCTCACTGCCAAAACCTTTGGGCGCAACCGTGATCTTCACCTCTTCTCCCGGAACAATCCTTGTATGGATAACTGCCGGTGTATTATCTTTGGTATTCTCACGGATCAGCGGATCTTTGACTACAGATTTCCTTAAGAATCCGTCCGCATATCCCCGCCTGACGCCTTCATTCACCGCATCCTCGAGGCTCCCGCCCTCCAGATGCACGTCCTGTCCCACTTCCAGGAAAATAACTGCCATACCTGTGTCCTGGCAGATCGGAATCATCTCTTCTGCCGCGATCTCCAGGTTTTCCTCCAGCTGCCCCAATATCTGTCTTCCGAGCGGTGATTCTTCCGAGCGCACCGCCCTGTTCAGAGCCCGTCCCATGTCAGGAGAAAGGACGTGGTTCGCCGCAATGCACATCTCTCTGATATTCTCTGTGATTTCTTTCACATCTACTGTCCGTATCATAATTCAATCTCTATCTTTCTGTTCGTCCTATTATACTTATGGTATTTTACCCCGGCAGCATCCATCATCCGCTTAGACGCAATAACGCTTGGCGTATCTGCATATTTATCGCAGTCATATATCACTTCTTTGATCCCCGCCTGTATGATCGCCTTAGCGCACTCATTGCATGGGAACAAAGAAACATACAGCTTCGCTCCAGCCAGGCTGCCGCCGCTGTAATTTAGTATTGCATTGAGCTCACTATGAGTGGAATAAACATATTTCGTCTCCAGCGGATCTTCTCCTTCCCTTGCCCATGGGAATTCATCATCCGAACACCCGATCGGAAACCCATTGTATCCCATTGAAAGGATCTTATTATCCTGGCTGACGATGCAGCACCCGACCTGAGTATTCGGATCTTTTGAACGCATTCCGGAAAGCATTGCCACGCCCATAAAATATTCATCCCACGATAAATAATCCGTTCTTTTCTCTGTCTTCTCCGCCATTGTCTCTTTCTCCTTTATCCCGGACAGGACGCCCTGTTTGTTCTGCTGTTTTTCAGTGCCCCTTCATTATCTGGTTCCGAAAATGCGGTCTCCCGCATCTCCCAGCCCGGGGACGATGTATCCGTGGTCATTTAATTTTTCATCCAAAGCGCCAATATAAATATCCACATCCGGATGTTCTTCCTGCATGCGCTTTACCCCTTCCGGCGCTGCTATAATGCAGAGAAAACGGATATTTTTTACCCCTTTTTCCTTCAGCATACGGATAGCAGCCACACTGGATCCGCCTGTTGCCAGCATGGGATCCACCACGAACACTTCTCTTTCACTGCAGTCTGCCGGCAGTTTGCAATAGTACTCTACCGGTTCCAGTGTCTCCGGATCGCGGTAAAGCCCGATATGCCCGACCTTTGCCGCAGGGATAAGGGAAAGCATCCCGTCAACCATCCCCACGCCCGCGCGCAGAATCGGCACAATGGCCAGCTTCTTGCCGGCCAGCTCTTTCCCTGTCATCTCAGCGATCGGGGTCTTGATCTTCACGTCTCTGAGCTTCAGGTCACGCGTAGCTTCATAGCACATAAGCTGGGCGATCTCCCCGATCATCTCCCGAAATTCCTTTGTACCTACATGCTCCTGTCTGATGTAGCTGATCTTGTGCGCAATCAGCGGGTGATCCATAATCATTACTCTTCCTGTCATTCTTCTTCCTCCACAAGTGAATCTAATTTGTCTGCAAGCCTGCCAACCAGCCCGCGCAGCACTTCAAAACATTCTCCATATGCTGTCAGCGGCTTGCCGTAGGGATCTGGTATTTCCGTATCGTCTTCAACAAATTCATTCAGGGTGTAAACATTATATTCCCTTCCGTATTCTGACAATATTTTATTTTTCTGATTCTCATCGATCGTGAGTATCAGCGCGTCATCCTGAAGATTCTCCGCGTCAAACTGCCGCGACACATGATCTGCAAGCGTCATCTGCGCACTTTTCATAATCGCCTCAGCCTTCTGATTTACAGGCTCCGGAAACAGTACGACCAACCCCCTTGAATCAACTACATATTCCTGTTTTAAATCATAATGCCTGAGAATCTCTGCTGCCATAGGTGCTCTCGCACAATCCGTCTTGCCGACAAATGTGATCCGCCTGTACTTCTGACGTTTCACCACCGCCGCCGCAGATATCCTCAAATGCCCGGCAGCCTTTTCCAGCCGGTTCATGATCGCCTTTCCCATCCCCTGCACGGCAAATGATTCGCTGTAAATCGTCTCCACGTCTTCTTCATCAAATTCCCGCAGCACCCGGTAAAGGTTCCGTGCGATCGTCTTCTCGTTTTCCCTTGTTCCAATATTCTTGACAATCCCATATTTGTAAAAAGGAAGCGTCTCGGCAGTAGCAATGATCCCCGCCTGTCTCCCCTCCCTGTAGGCAGCATAAGACAGCTGCCGGATTGCCAGGATCTCTTCGCGGAGATCCCCTTCTACAATAAGCAGCTTTGCTTTGGGCGCGTAATGTCTGTATTTCATCCCCGGCGCTTTGGGCGCTTTCTCGCTCTCATCACCCAGAAGCGTCTCGTCCACGCTCACCTCGCCGATCAATTCTTCGAACATCTCCGCCGTGATAGCTCCGGGTCTCAAGATCATGGGCGGCGTGACCGTCATGTCCAGAATCGTTGATTCCAACCCGATATCCACGGCCCCTCCATCCAGGATCATGTCGATCTTTCCATCCAGGTCTTCCGCCACATGTTCCGCGGTTGTCGGACTCGGCCTTCCCGAAGTATTCGCGCTGGGAGCGGACACAAAACCGCCCGCGGCCCGAATCAGCGCCTGAGCCACCGGATCTGAGGGCATCCGCACAGCAACCGTGTCCAGCCCCCCTGTGGTCCCATATGGCACAGACGGGCTTTTCTCAAAGATCATCGTCAGAGGTCCCGGCCAGAAATGTGCCGCCAATATGTCTGTTTCCGCCGGAATATTGACCGCAATCCGCTTTAGATCCTCATACTCTGCAATATGGACGATCAGCGGATTATCTGAAGGACGTCCCTTCGCGGCATACGTCTTAAGCGCAGCCTGCTCCTTAAGCGCATCCGCTCCCAGTCCGTAGACTGTTTCCGTTGGAAATGCCACCAGGCCTCCTTCTTTCAGGATCTCGCCCGCTTCCTGTATAATCGTTTCATCTATCTGGTTTTTATCTATTTTTCTTATCTTAGTCTTCATAAATTTTATTATATCATTATTCCTGTCAAAAAAAAACTCTTTTATCCGCATCCGCTTATTCCGCCATCCGTCCGGCGGCATACGCGTCTTTCTCTTAATTGCCGTTTATATATTGCAGGATTCCTTTTGTTATTGCTTCCGCGAGCTCCTGCTGATATTCTTCATCCGCCAGCCTCTCTGCCTCCTCGTAATTACTCAAAAAACCGCACTCAGCTATTACCACCGGTACATCGGTTTTCTTTAATATATAATATGTACGATTTCCTTTTGCCGTTTTCGTGTTTTCAGGATCAATCTCTTTCAACGCCCCCTGAAGAACCCCTGCCGCGCGCTCGCTCTCCGCCGAATCTGTATAGTAAAAGACCTGAGCCCCGGTGACTCCTTCCTCGTGATAACTATTCTGATGAACACTTACAACAAGTGCCGGTTCCGCTTCGTTCATAAGAGCAACTCTGGCTTTTAGATCTTCTACCTGGTTTTCTGCAAGCCGTTCGTCCCGGGTACGAGTCATAATTACTTGAACCCCTTCTTCTTTCAGCATCTTTTCGATCTTTAAAGAAATTTTTAAGTTTATTTCCTTTTCCTCAACGCCATTTATACCGACTTTTCCGCCATCCGCTCCCCCGTGCCCGGGATCTATAACAACCAGACGGTCCTTTGTGCCTGCCGAGGCTTTTCCCGAAGTCTCCCTTTCCATAAACCCTTCCCTAAAAAATGCCCCTCCTGCCTGACACAGGAAGATCAATGCGATCAAAAACGCTGACACTACAACAACCCCAAGTTTTCTGACCATAAAAAACATCCCCCTTTCACATATATCAATATATGCGAAAGAAGGATGTCTCTTTCTGATATTATATGCGTTTTTCAGATACACCTCTGTACTGTCAATTTACATACTGAAGAATCAGATCCCACACACTGGAATTCTCCATGCCAAGACTCCATTCTGCCACACCGGCAAGACTGTTTGACTTGATCACTTTTAACTTTTCTTCCAAAGACTGATTATCCTCCAGCCAGATCTTATAGACACCGCCATCAGCCTCCCATTGGGCATAATTCTGTTTTACCGTATCATCCCACTCAGCTTGTACGCCTGCCTCTGACACAATCTCCGCAGCCTCATCCATCCCGTATGCATAACTCGTCACATTGTTCGGATAGGCCGCCGCCTCTGTTCCCGCCTGCTGAGCCAGCTCTTCCTCTGTCTTAGGAGTCTCCAGCCACAGCCGGGTAAAGAACGGAATCCCTGCCACCAGCTTTTCCGCAGGAACAGACTGCAGAGCTTCTGTGATTCCATCTTCAAGATAACCGATCGATGCCACAGACCCCGCTTCATATGAGCCGTCTGTATGCTCGTCATATCCCATAATAATCACATAATCCGCTACCGCTCCCTGCTCTTCGATATCATAATGTGCATTGTACGGCTGGGGCACATAATTGTCCACCGAAAATACAAGACCATTCTGTCTGCACTTGACAGACAATTCCCGCACAAACTGTATATAATGTTCGCCGCAGTCCGTAGAGATCAGTTCAAAATCAAGATTAATGCCGTCTATTCCCGACTGAAGCGCTTCTGCTATCACCTGATTAATAACCTTTGTCCTCTTTGACGTATAACTGAGCACTTCATAGGTCTCGTCGTAAGAATTGATTCCGCCATGGAAATCCCTGAGCACAGCCCACACTTCAAGATTTGACTGATGTGCATAATTAACATACTCTGCATCAGCGAGGGAAGACACATTTCCCTCCGTATCTGCAAGGCTGAACCACGTCGGGGCTATGGTTGTAAGCCCTTTTGTCCCCGCGATCGTCTCCAGCACATAGCTGTTCGCGTCCGCGTTGGACACATTATGCCACGCCATATTGATGGTATAGTCTTTTGAAATATTGGTATATACAGGTTCCTCAAATTCCCGGGATGTTGTCTCGGTTGTAATATCCCGAAGATCACCGGCCCTGACATACCCGATAAATCCGTCCTCTGTTCCGACTTTCATCCAGTCATCTTCATCTTCCAGTACTGTGACCTTATCAGATTTTTTCACATCTGTCAGGATCGGGCTCTTTACGCCGCCCTGATACCTTACCTCTGTATCCCGTTTCATGCTCGCAGTCTGCGTTTCACCCCACTCAGATGTGATAACAGCCCTTGATGGGTCATCATAAACCGCATACTCCATATTGGTATACGCCTGAATGAACGGAAGTGCAATATATGCGGTTCTTCCTTCTGTCTTCAGGATCACATAATCTTCGCTTTTCTTCTCTGTTATGTCTGTGTATTCTTTGCTGCCAACCTCCACCGAAACACTGCCTCCCGGCAGAGTATACAGCAGGATATTCTCATTCGGATCCCAGTAAAACCTTTTATTAATGCGCTCGTGAACGACCGAATATTCAATATAATACTGTCCGTCATATATCTTTCCGGGTGCGGAGGATTCCGCTGCCTCTCCTTCTGCTGCGCCTTCACTGCTTCTGACGACTTCATTATTTACGACCACCGCGACATCATTTTCCGCATCCAGTTCATAATATTGATTCAGATCAGCTCTCTCATTTGATGGGCCGTATTTTCTCCAGATCGCGAAACCGCCGATCACCGCTATGATCAATATAATAAATATCAGCCAGCGTATTATCGCATTGCGCCGCCGTCTTCTTGCTCTGCTGCTTCTCCTGCCCGGCCGCCTGTCAGCGCCAGGACTGCTCCCCGGTCTCTGGGCGTTTCTGTCAGGGCGCTTCCTGCGCGTGCCGCCTGTACCGGCGCGTCCGGAAACCGCACCCTTTCTTCCTCTTTCGTCCATTCCGCACCTCCTATCAGGAATTATTATAACATATTTTTATAATACGTCATTAATAATTTGCCTGTTTGAAGATATTTTAAACAGCTCTCTCAAAAACACATCCATAACTTTTATGTCCGGCAGATCAAGGGGTTGTCTCTGCCCGCCTGCAATTGTTAATGTCTGTAAACCTAAGCGCCTCTATACACCCGTCCCGATCTATGTCGTAATCCCGCATATATGTGCCCTCCTCTTTTGTCATATGGGCTGTCACAATCTGGAGCGCGCTGGCATGATATCCGTTAAGAGAGATATCGACACCCCTTTTTTCATATTTCTCCAGCTCTGTAAACATATCCCTGTAAACTGTTTCATCCATTTTCATCCGGCATATACTCCTTTCCTCTGCGAATCGTGATAAATAGTGTACTCCGCCCGTATCACCATATGGAAGCATTCGTGACATACTCTCGGATCTGCAGCGGAACAAAAGACAGCCGGATCCGCAGTGGTCTCTTATTTTTGTGTTTCTCTCCTTTCGCTTTTTATTTACTTATCAAGGGATACCATCTTTTGTAAGTGCCATTATAGGCGTGCTGTTCTGCCTTTTCAATGTGTTTTTTGTTTATAACCGCTGTAGATTTGTTGATAAGTCCGGCAGTTGTTGACACTATAATTATGATAGCTTTATCCCCTGTGGGGATAACTTTAATTTTATCTTTACATCCTTTTGCTTTTTGTTTATACTAATGATGAGAATATGTATCCAAATTTAGTTTGTGTGCATATTATCTTATATAGTATAAGGATGTGATTGTATGAAGATTGAGAAACTCAATGAAAATCAGATTCGTTGTACGCTGACACATGCTGATCTTGCCGCCCGGCACCTCAAACTGAGCGAGCTGGCATATGGAACTGAGAAAGCAAAATCTTTATTTCGTGATATGATGCAGCAGGCATCCTTTGATTTTGGATTTGAAGCGGAAAATATTCCATTGATGATAG
>DXCD01000214.1 GCA_019116185.1 Candidatus Mediterraneibacter stercorigallinarum | reverse complement strand
AGACGGTTTACGCCGGGAGCTTCACCGGTGGAAGCGATAAAGACACCGGATGCTCCATCATCCCATTCCATATAGGCGGTCACTTCATCCTCCACTTCGATGGGATGGTACTTCCCATTATGGCAGAACGCATGGGTGGGTGCGGGCAGGCATGCCGCAGATCCACTGGAGCAGATCAAGGTTGTGGGGACACTGGTTCAGCAGCGTGCCGCCTCCGTCCAGTTTCCAGGTGCCTCTCCAGGAAGAACTCTGGTAATAAGCGTTAGAGCGGTACCAGTCAGTCGCGGTCCAGCTTACCCGTTTCAGATTTCCCAGGATTTTGCTGTGCACGATTTGACGGATCCGGCGGTAAGAGGGAAATGTGCGTTGGTGGAAAATATAAGCACAGACGAGGCTGCCCGGTCTGGATTCCTCCATGAGCCTTGCCTGGCGGCTGTATATTCCGGCGGGTTTGTCGCACAGAACATGGAGTCCCCGCTTCATAGCAGCGATACTCTGTTCCGCGTGAAGCCGGTGCGGCGTAGCGATGATGACAGCGTCCAGGCGGATTCTGCCTGCGTCCAGAGCGTCGAATAATGCATCAGCGGAAGAAAAGACCGGAAGATCTTCCGGGAGAGCCAGATCCAGGGCGAGCAGCTGTTCCGGACGCACGCGGGTGACTGCGGCGAGCTCCATTCCCGGGACTTTTCCTGAAAGAAGATAAGCGGCATATTGGCTGCCCATATTTCCCATGCCGATAATTGCTGTTTTGATTGCATCCATTTTAGTTATGTACCTCCTGAAAATAAATTTCAGACAGTTTCTTTTCGGGGAGCTGTCTGTCAAGTAAGCCTGTGAAATGAGTTTTTGAAGGTTATTAAAAATTTTATCACCGTGATATAGAAAATACAAGACTCGGCTCCCGGGTGTACAAAGGCGCCGCAGGTCTTCTGTTATGGAGACCTGCGGCGTTTCTTTCGGTATGTGATGCTGCGCTCTGGTTTCAGACGGAAATATCAGAAGCGGTTACCGCACTCTGATCGTATTCCCAGCATAGATCAGATCCGGGTTGGAGATGCCGTTCAGCGAGGAAAGCGCGCTTACCGTGGTGCCGAATTTGACTGCAATGCCGCTCAGGGTGTCTCCGGGCCGGATGGTATAATACTGCGCTCCCGAGCTGCCGGAACTTCCGTTTTCGGGCACGCGCAGAGTATTTCCCGCATAGATCAGGTCCGGGTCGGAAATGCCGTTCAGCGAGGAAAGCGCGCTCACTGTAGTACCGTAACGCAGGGCGATGCCGCTTAAGGTGTCTCCGGGCTGGATCACATAGGTGATGAAATCCGGAGAAGGAGATGGTGAAGGAGCCGGACTGCTGCCGTCCAGGTGATTGAGGCCGGCGGCTTTAATCGCGGCGGGATAATCTACATATCCGATATCCAGGTCCACATCGCCGGAGATGCCGGGAATACTGCCCTGGCTCGTGTACTGCCACATGCCGCAGTTTGTTCCGTCAAAGCTGTCGGCATAGCGGGCATACCAGAATGCATAGCGTTCAGGGAGTGAGCTTCCCAGATAGGTGTCAAGGAAATTACGGTTTGTGTAGAACATGGCATAATAGCCATTGTTTTCGATCCGATTGCAGAAGCTCGTCACGACCTGCTGAGCGAGAGGCGCGGTCATGGTCACGCCTTCCCCGGCGGCGTAAGCCACGGAAGCCTGCTCAATATCGTAGCAGACAGGATAATCCAGGCGGTAGCCGGATATCGTGTTCAGGCATCCGTCTGCTTCCTGCGCGGCGGTCTGGGGGCTGACCGCGTAGCAGAACCAGTAGACGCCGATGGGCAGTCCGATGCGGTTGCATTCGGATGCATTTCTGTGAAACTGCTTATCTACTGTGCCGAAACCATATCCGGCACGGAGCATGGCAAACTGGTATCCCGCGGCCTTGACCCGCTCCCAGTCAACTGTGCCCTGAAATTCACTGACATCAAGTCCTTTTATACTCATAGAGATCAAACCTTTCTTAGATAGATTCCCGGAAGGCGTCAGAAAAGAGCCGCCGGGTTTGGTTTAATATATGCGGGAAATCTAACAGGCGTTCGGATGAGTGAAAGGAATTATACGACGGTGGATTATCCGAGGGAAGTCAAAGACAGGGTACGGGAGATCCTGCTGCAGCAGCGCAGAAAATATCAATATCTATTTGCATAAAATGGATGAGAGAATGAATTTTACATTTGTGTATTAAAGTCAGAACATAACACCCTTCATATTGATTATGTGTCAAATCTGCCATATAATAGGTGGTGATTGATAATTTTTTATCGATATTACACAAAGAGATTAAAGGAGGTATCCCATGTTAGATCAGAGCTACTATGACAAGACGGATGAGATCATTGCAGAGCACGGTTCAGACCAGGCTTCATTGATCCCGATCATCCAGGACATCCAGACGGAATACCGCTACCTTCCGCCGGAGCTTCTTAATTATGTGGCGGGGAAGCTTGGCATTAATGAGGCGAAGGCGTACAGCGTGGCAACATTTTATGAGAATTTTTCCTTTGAGCCGAAGGGCAGATTTGTGATCAAGGTCTGTGACGGCACTGCCTGTCATGTGCGCAAATCCATTCCGATCCTTGAGAGACTGTACAGCGAACTGGGACTGTCGGCGGATAAGGCGACCACAGATGATATGATGTTTACCATTGAGACAGTTTCCTGCCTCGGCGCATGCGGACTTGCCCCGGTCATGACAGTGAACGATAAGGTATATCCGGCGATGACTCCGGACGCGGCGGCTGATTTGATTCGAGAGTTGAGAGGAGTTTAGGGCGTATGGACAGAATAGAGAACAGAGAAGCTCTCGAACAGGTGCGCGAGGCTTCAAAAGCACAGATCGAGAACAGTAAATGCAGGATTCTGATCTGCGCCGGGACCGGATGTCTGGCAGGAGGATCAGGAAAGATATATGAACGTATGTGTGAGCTGGTGAAGGAGCATCCGGATGTGGAAGTCCACTTCGGGCCGGAGATTGCTCACGGGGACGGAGAGATCGGCGTGAAGAAGAGCGGATGCCACGGTTTCTGCGAGATGGGACCGCTTATGAGGATCGAACCACAGGGCATCCTTTATACAAAGGTGCAGCTTGAAGACTGCGATGAGATCTTCCACAGGACCATTGAGAAGGGAGACGTTATCCGTCATCTTCTTTTCAAACAGGACGGAATTGAGTACAAGAAACAGGAAGACATTCCTTTCTATAAGAAACAGACGAGAAACGTGCTGAGGAACTGCGGGCATATCGATGCAGAGCATATTCAGGAGTACATATCCACGGGCGGTTATAAGGCGCTGGAGAAGGCGCTTTTCGAGATGAAGCCCGAGGATGTCATCAAAGAAGTGTCAGACTCGAATCTGCGCGGGCGCGGGGGCGGCGGCTTCCCAACGGGGTACAAGTGGACCCAGGTGGCGCGGCAGCAGGAGAAAGAGCGGTATGTAGTATGTAACGGCGATGAGGGAGACCCGGGCGCGTTCATGGACCGGAGCATCATGGAAGGAGATCCCCACAAGATGATCGAGGGCATGATGCTTGCGGCTTACGCGGTGGGGGCGAAAGAAGGATACATCTATGTGCGTGCGGAGTATCCGTTGGCGGTCAGCCGTCTGAAGCTGGCGATCGCTCAGGCTGAGGAATGCGGACTTCTCGGAGATCATATCCTGGGAACTGATTTTTCTTTCCGCCTGCATATCAACCGTGGAGCCGGCGCGTTTGTCTGCGGCGAGGGAAGCGCCCTGACCGCGTCCATCGAAGGCAACCGGGGAATGCCGCGAGTGAAACCTCCGAGGACAGTAGAACAGGGACTGTTCGGGAAACCGACCGTATTAAATAATGTGGAGACATTTGCCAATGTGCCCATGATCATTATGGAGGGCGCGGACTGGTTCAAGAGCATCGGGCCGGAGAACAGCCCGGGCACGAAGGCATTTGCCCTGACAGGAAGCGTGAAGCATACCGGACTGATCGAAGTGCCGATGGGAACAACGCTGAAGGAAGTTATTTTCGACATCGGCGGAGGCATCAAAGGAGACGCCGCGTTCAAGGCAGTGCAGATCGGCGGGCCTTCCGGCGGCTGTCTGACAGATGAGCACCTGAACGTGAGCCTGGACTTTGATTCCCTGAAGAAGATGGGGGCAATGATCGGTTCCGGAGGCCTTGTTGTCATGGACAACAACACCTGTATGGTAGAGGTGGCAAGGTTCTTTATGAACTTCACACAGAACGAAAGCTGCGGAAAATGCGTGCCATGCCGTGAGGGAACGAAACGGATGCTGGAGATCCTGGAACGTATTGTCGCCGGAAACGGAAAGATGGAGGATCTGGATCTGCTGGAAGAGCTGGCGACCATGATCACGGAGACCGCGCTGTGCGGACTCGGAAAGAGCGCAGCACTGCCGGTTATGAGTACGCTGAAGGTCTTCAGGGACGAGTATGTGGCGCATGTGGTGGACAAGAGGTGTGAATCCCATACATGTACAGCTATGAAACGGTATGTTATCAGCCCTGAGCGGTGCAAAGGATGTTCCAAGTGTGCAAGGAACTGTCCGGCTGACGCGATCAGCGGCAAGATCAAAGAACCGTTTGTGATCGACACTGACAGATGTATCAAGTGCGGCGCCTGCGAGAGCGCGTGCGCGTTTGGTGCAATACATGTGGAATGGTAGGAGGAGACTGGCATGAGTTATATGACGATAAACAACCGAAGAGTGACCTTTACGAATGAGAGAAACGTGCTTTCCGTGATCCGCAAATCCGGGATCGACCTGCCTACATTCTGCTATCATTCAGAATTGTCGACCTACGGCGCCTGCCGTATGTGCGTGGTGGAGGATGACAGAGGAAAGATCTTTGCATCCTGTTCTGAAGTGCCCAGAGACGGGATGGTGATTTATACAAATACCCCCCGGCTCCAGCATCACAGGAAGATGATCATCGAGCTTTTGCTGGCGTCCCACTGCCGGGATTGTACGACCTGTGCGAAGAACGGTGTCTGTACCCTGCAGAAGCTGTCGCGCCAGCTTGGCATCACGAATGTACGTTTTGAAAATAATAAGAAACAGCTGCCCATGGATACTTCCTCGGAATGTGTCATCCGGGATCCCAATAAATGTATCCTCTGCGGTGACTGTGTGAGAACCTGCGACGAGATTCAGGGGCTGGGTATCCTGGACTTTGCGTTCCGCGGTTCCAAAATGCAGGTGACGCCTGCGTTTAATAAGGATCTGGCAGAGACTGACTGCGTGGGCTGCGGACAGTGCCGCGCGGTATGTCCCACCGGCGCGATCAGCATCAAGCAGAATGTGGAACCGGTATGGGCTGCCCTTGCTGACAGAAATATCCGGGTGGTAGCGCAGATCGCCCCGGCGGTGCGTGTCGCGGTTGGAGATAAGTTCGGCATCAAGAAGGGCGAGAACACGCTCGGACGTCTGGTTGCCGCATTGAGAAGAATTGGTTTTGATGAAGTTTATGATACGAATTTCGGCGCGGACCTCACAGTTATGGAAGAGTCCAAAGAGCTGGTGGAGCGTCTGGAGTCGGGCGAGAACCTGCCGCTTTTCACTTCCTGCTGCCCGGCATGGGTGAAGTTCTGCGAGAACCGTTATCCTGAGTTCCGGAAGAATATTTCTACCTGCCGTTCGCCCCAGGAAATGTTCGGAGCGCTCTTGAAGGAAGAGGCGCGCATGAATGCGGCAAAAGACAGGGAAGAAGGCAGAGAGCCGAAGAAGACGATGGTAGTGTCCATCATGCCCTGTACGGCGAAGAAGGCAGAGATCACAAGGCCGGAGCACTTTACGGACGGAGAGCAGAATGTGGATTACGTGCTCACTACTACAGAGATCACCCGTATGATCCAGGAGGCCGGAATCGATCTGGCTCAGGTACAGCCGGAGGCGCTGGATATGCCGTTCGGTCTGTCATCAGGCGCGGGCGCGATCTTCGGCGTGACCGGAGGCGTGACAGAGGCGGTCTTAAGACGGCTTGTGAACAACAATCGCACGGAAGCTCTCGAAGAGATCAGCTTCTCCGGCATCCGCGGCGTGGAAGGCATCAAAGAAGCAAAGATCGATCTGAACGGGCGCGAGGTGAAGATCGCGGTCGTAAACGGGCTTCACTGTGCGGAAGAACTGCTGGATAAGATGAAGGCAGGAGAAGCGCATTATGATTTCGTGGAAGTCATGGCGTGCAAGAGAGGATGTATCGCGGGCGGCGGACAGCCGGTTCCGATCGGGCCGAGGACCAAGAAGGCAAGGCTGGAAGGTATCTATAAGATCGACAGCATGGCACAGATCAAGCTGTCCAATGAGAACCCGATCATCGCGGAAGTCTATGGAGGCATCCTGAAAGGGAAAGAGCACAAACTGCTGCATAATGATATGAATGTCTGAAATATCTGCGGCTTAGAATAAAGCGATTGAAAATAATTTCAATGTCCGGTTGTGGAAACAGAAAAAATCGTCTATACTCTTTAAGGGTATGGACGATTTTTTTTATGCAGGAGGAAATAAATGAAATCTACATCGAATGATACATATAATACGCAGAATAAGATACTGACGATTCCTAATATGCTGTCTTTTTTCAGGCTCTGCCTGATTCCGGTCATCATGTGGCTGTACTGTGTGGAGGATAATTACCTGTGGGCAGGGATCGTTCTCATAGTGTCAGGGATCACGGATACAGTGGATGGCTTTGTGGCGCGGCATTTTCATATGACCAGCGATCTGGGGAAAGTGCTTGATCCTGTCGCGGACAAGCTGACGCAGGCGGCTATGCTGTTCTGTCTGCTCACCCGTTTCCCTCTTATGATCCTGCCGCTTGGCATTATGGTGCTTAAGGAATTCTTCATGGGGGTTACCGGACTTATGGTCATACAGAAGACCGGAAAAGTGTTCGGTGCAGACTGGCATGGGAAGGTAACGACATGGCTGCTTTACGCGATGATGATCCTTCATGTATTCTGGTACAATATCCCTGCCGCGTTATCGAGGGTGCTGATCGCGGCGTGCGTGGTCATGATGCTGATCTCGCTCGTGCTCTATGGACGCCATAATCTGAAAGCGCTGAGAGAGGATCGAAAGCCGGAGTAAAATTTAAAGAAAAGACAGTGCTCATTATCAAATAAGCGCTGAAAGGAGGCTCTGCCGGAAATAGAACGGCAGGGTCTTTTTGTTTGTCCGGGCAGTGCGCTGGCCTATATTGATAAGAATTATCAAATTTTAATGATTTTGAGAATTATTATTGACAAGCTGCAAAAAATCATGTATATCTGTTATATCATTAGGTTAGCGATTGCTAACCTAAATTTGCGTTATAAAACCCGAAGGTCAGGGGATCTGCGGATCCACCGCTACAGAAAAGGGACGTTTGAAGAAAGGAAGATATTTATGAAAAACTGGAAGAAGAATCCTGTAAGGCTTATTTGGCTGTTTGTCGGTTTCCTGTCCATGGGGATCGGAGCGGTCGGCGTCGTGCTGCCGGTGCTTCCCACGACGCCGTTTCTCCTGCTGGCATCCTTCTGCCTGGCAAAAGGATCTGCGCGTTTCCATAACTGGTTCACTGGGACAAAGTTATACAAGAAACATCTGGACAGTTTTGTGAAAAACCGTTCCATGACATTGAAGACGAAATTCAGCCTGCTGATCCCGGTGACCTGTATGCTGCTCCTGGCATTTCTGGCAATGCAGAATGTGTACGGCAGGATCTTTATCGTTTTGCTGATTATTTTTAAATATGTGTATTTCTTTACAAAGATCCGCACGGTTCCCGCAGGGCAGAAGTTCCTTCCGGAAGCGGAGGGATAGAACGGTGAACGGCGATGTGAAGAACAGGAAGGTCGAGAAGAAACGGAAGAAGGAGCAGTACGTGGTGGAAGAGATGATCCGCCTGTACTGCCGGAAGAAGCATAAAGGACACGGCCGGGGCAGGGGGCGGATGTGCCCGGACTGTCAGGAACTCTCTGATTATGCAAGGCTGCGCAGCGAGAAATGTCCCTTTATGGAGGAAAAGACATTCTGCAGTAACTGCAAGGTGCATTGTTACAAGCCTGAGATGAGAGAAAAAATCCGGCAGGTAATGCGCTTTTCCGGACCCCGGATGCTGCTGCATCACCCGGTCCTTGCTGTCTGGCATGTGGCATGCAGTGTGCGTGAAAAGAAAAAGCAGGGCTGAACGGAATGCCGCATTCGGCTCAAGCGGCGGAAGAGAGAAGAACGGCGGACTAAGAAACAAGTAAGACCGCAGATAATAGGGCGGCGGAAAGGATTCTATGATTAAGAAGAGGCTTGTGGGGCTCCTGTCCCATGCGAAAAAATATATTATTTATCAGGTGGCGTGGCAGTGGGTGTCGCTGCTCTGTCAGATCGTGATGATCTACTGCGCTGCATTTCTGCTGGAGCAGGCGCTGTTCCGGGAAGTTACTTTGCGGATGGCGTTATCTTACGGCGGGGCTGCGGCGCTTGCGCTGATCCTGCGTTTCATCTGTGACCGCGGGGCTTCCCACGCGTCTTACCGGGCGAGCGTGGATGTAAAAAGGATCTTGAGAGATAAGATCTATGAGAAGCTGCTCCGGCTGGGAGCGGCATACCGGGAGAAGACAGCCACTTCCGAGGTGGTGCAGATGGCGGCTGAGGGAGTGGAGCAGCTGGAAACATATTTCGGGAAATACTTATCCCAGCTCTTTTACAGCCTGCTGGCGCCGGTGACCTTGTTTGCCGTGCTGTCTTTTGTGAGCTGGAAGGCAAGCCTAGTGCTCCTGGTCTGCGTGCCCCTGATCCCGATTTCCATTGTGGCTGTTCAGAAGTTTGCCAAACGCCTTCTGAACAAATACTGGGGTATCTACACGGAACTGGGAGACAGTTTTCTGGAGAATCTTCAGGGGCTGACGACTTTGAAAATCTATCGTTCGGATGAGAAAAAGGCGGCTGAAATGGATGAAGAATCCCAGAGGTTCCGCCGGATCACCATGAAGGTGCTGACCATGCAGCTGAATTCGACCAGCGTGATGGATATCATTGCCTATGGCGGGGCTGCGGCAGGCATGATCGTTACGCTCTCGGAATTCATGGCGGGGCACTTGAGCCTGCACGGCGCGCTGATGCTGATCCTGCTGGCAGCGGAATTTTTTATCCCGCTGCGACTTCTCGGTTCTTTCTTCCATATCGCCATGAACGGCATGGCGGCAAGCGACAAGATCTTTGCCCTCCTGGATTTGCCGGAACCGGCGGAGGGGACGGAAGAATTGAACGACGGGGAGATCAGCATCTCATTTACCGGCGTACATTTTTCTTATGAAAAGGAACGGGAGATCTTAAAGGGGATTGACATGGAATTCCCGGCGGGAAGCTTTACCGCGATTGTGGGGACTTCGGGCTGCGGAAAGAGCACCGCGGCGGCGATCCTCATGGGCAGGAATAAAGGATACACGGGCAGTGTGACAGTCCGGGGAAAAGAACTTTCCGATATCCGGGAAGGCAGCCTGATGGATCATATTACCCTGATCAGCCACAACAGCTATCTGTTCAGGGGGACAGTGGCAGAGAATCTGCGGATGGGAAAACCGGATGCCGCGGAGGCGGAGATGAGGGAAGCACTTGAGAAAGTGAACCTGTGGGGCTTCCTTCAGGCGCAGCAGGGGCTTGCTACGCCGGTTGCGGAGAAAGGCGGCAATTTCTCGGGAGGGCAGTGCCAGCGTCTGGCAATTGCCAGGGCTCTTCTGCATGATACCCCGGTTTATATTTTTGACGAAGCAACGTCTAATATTGACGCGGAGAGTGAAGAGATGATCATGGAGGCAGTGTATTCTCTTGCTGAGACGAAAACTGTCATTCTGATCTCACACCGCCTTGCGAACGTGGTGAAGTCGGACCGGATCTATATGCTGAAAAATGGTCTGGCAGTTGAGACAGGAACACATGAAATGCTGATGAAGCGGAATGGAGAATATGCGAAGCTTTACCGGTCACAGATGGAGCTGGAGCAGTATGGAAAGGGGGTGGCAGTATGAGCAAAGCGGGTATGAGTACAGCAGGTACAAATACAGCGGAGGAATACGGGGGAAGGATCCGTGCAAGAAGAAGCGGTGTCCGCATCATGGGACGCCTGATCGGTCTGGTGAAGCCTCTCCTTCCGATTATGCTCCTCGCCATCGCACTGGGAACCATCGGGTATCTGTGCGCCATCTTCCTTACGATCCTGGCGGGCTTCGGGCTGATGCATATCATCCTGGATGCGATACAGGAAGCCATGGGATATGCCCTGACTCCGGAAAACGCAGGAGTCTTCCTCGGGATGCCGCTGCAGACTCTGTTCATCGTGCTGGCTGTTATGGCAGTGATGCGGGGGATCCTGCATTATGGGGAGCAGTATTGCAACCACTTTATCGCGTTTAAGCTTCTGGCGATCATCCGCCATAAAGTGTTTGCCGCACTCCGGAAGCTGTGCCCGGCGAAGCTGGAAGGGCGCGGCAAAGGAAATCTGATCTCTGTGATTACCTCGGACATTGAGCTTCTGGAAGTGTTTTATGCCCACACGATCTCGCCGATTGCCATTGCGGTGCTGACCTCTCTTGTGATGATTCTGTTCATCGGACAGTTCTCTCTGGCAGCGGCTGTCTTTGCGCTGGGAGGATATCTGGTGGTCGGCGCGGCGATCCCTCTGTATTTCGGAAGCAGGGGGGCGGATAAGGGGATGGAATTCCG
>DXCD01000213.1 GCA_019116185.1 Candidatus Mediterraneibacter stercorigallinarum | reverse complement strand
ATATCATCCACATAGAACTGATGGAAATACTGCTTCCAGTTATTTACCCAGTCCACATCCTCTGTCTCAGATTCTTCGATCAGGCACTCGCCTACATCCACATAGGCGGACATTTCCTCAAGCTCCCGGCGGACATCCGCAAGGAGCTTTTCCTGATCTTCCTCCGGCTCCAGATAAAAGCTAAGATAAGCCACTCCGTCATCCGCCTCGATCTCCGGCAGTATATCCACAAACATCTGCTCCTTGTCAGACTGCGTGAGCGGGACCTTATCCTCGATCTCCACGCCCTGTATTCCCAGATCCATGAGCATGCTGCTCACGATATCCTCTGCTTCAGTTGTTGTCTTTAAACGGTATTTATTCCATTTCATACGCATCCTCCTGTCCGTTTTCCTTTTCGAACCAAAGGTTCAGGTCTACATTTGCATTGATCCCCGGCACTGCCCCTGTCTCGCTGTACTGCCAGATCTTGTAATCATAAGGGCACTGGGGAATATCATGATAATCCGCATACCAGAAATCATACTCTGTCAGTTCTTCCATATCAAGAGTAAATGCCATCCACTTCATATTTGAATAAATCATGGCGTCATACCCCTTTTGTTCCACGGTATCACAAAAAACTTTGCAGAAATTGGTGAAATCTTTATCCGTGTTGACATCCGTCCGGGCGGAATCCCATTTGATCTCTTCCGTATCGTAAACCACCGGTCCGGTTATCTCATAAGGCTTTATGTTCTTGAGGACAAACTCAGCCTCTTCCACCGCCTCGGCGGCACTCACTGCCTGAGAGAAGAAATACACGCCTACATCCAGACCTGCCTCCAGCGCGCCTTTCATATTCTGCTCGTACATGGCATCCATGACCAGGTCTCCTGTATCCCCGTATGCCCGGTAGCCAAGACGGATGATCACAAACTCCACGCCGCTTTCCTTCACCTGGTTCCAATCAATCTCCTCTCCCTGGAACTCGGACACATCTATGCCGAGCCGGGCAGTCACTCCACTCTCTTCGTCATGGAAACTCTTAAACCCGGTCTCCTTGTCTGTCTTGATCTTTGTAAGATCATATGTACACCTGGGCACATCCGAAAGCAGCGGAGCCTCATATTCATTTCCCTCTACATCCTGAAAGGTATATTCTCCTTCCTCGGGGCCGTTACGGGCTTCCTCCTCCGCCAGCTCGGCTCCCGTCTCTTCTGACCGCCCGGAACAGGCAGCCAGCAGAAAGACAGCGCACGATACAGCAGCAATAAGAAAGCCTGTTTTACACAAAATTCTGCCTCTTTTATCCATCTTTCTCCACCTTCATGTCATCGCCTGTGCGGATTGTCCCGCCCCGGATTACCTTTGCAAAAACACCTTCCCTGGGCATAATGCAGTCTCCCATCTTTTGAAAGATCTGGCATCCGTGGTGGCACTCCTTCCCGATCTGAGTTATCTCCAGTATGACTTCGTTGCAGATCAGCCGTGTTCCCACAGGAAGTGAACGGAAATCAATCCCTTCCACCACCAGATTCTCACCGAATGCTCCGTCCTCCACTTCTGCTCCTCTCTCACGGAATCCTTCGATCTTCTCATATGAAAGGAGACTGACCTGACGGTGCCACTTTCCTGCATGTGCGTCCCCCTGAATCCCGTAATCTTCTATAAAAATGCCTTTGCCTATGTTCTGCTTCTGTGTACCCTTTGCCGGGCTCGTACAGACCGCTGTCACTTTTCCCA
Source organism: Candidatus Mediterraneibacter stercorigallinarum (assembly GCA_019116185.1). Classification (GTDB taxonomy): domain Bacteria; phylum Bacillota; class Clostridia; order Lachnospirales; family Lachnospiraceae; genus Mediterraneibacter; species Mediterraneibacter stercorigallinarum. The sequence goes on along the minus strand of DXCD01000213.1, from coordinate 10,624 downwards.
TATATGATTTCAACCTCCGATCCTGGACATTTCTTTTGTTTCCAGTGTTTCTTCTGCATGTCTGCCTTCTCTGAACAAATGATGCGCAGGCTTGGCATAGATCGTCTCCTTCATCTCCATCCGGATTTTCTCATCTCCTGCGCCGCCCCTCAGCAGGGCTCTGAGATCTGTTCCCGCCCCGTACTGGAGACATGGTTTTAAATATCCCTCTGACGTAAGACGGACACGGTTGCATCCGCCGCAGAACTGATGAGAGACCGCGCTGATAAAACCGACATGTTTCACGAACCCGGGAAAATGTACATATTCAGCCGGACCGTTTCCGATCCGTCCGGTATACCACTCCGCTTTCCCGTATGTCTTCTCCAGTACGGCACAAATATCTTCCCTGCTGCGCCCCTCAAAATTCTTTCCCATTCCGATAGGCATCATTTCGATAAACCGCACATCAGCCTTTCCCTCTTTTGCAAGAAGAACAAGCCGGATATAGTCTTCATCCCCCGTCTCCTTTAAAGGAACACAGTTTACTTTAACGGAAAGACCGGGAACCCCTGCAGCAGCGTCCAGGCCTTCCAGCGCCTTTTCCAGGCTGCCGCCCCGGGTCATTTCCCGATATCGGCAGGGATCCATCGTATCAATACTGACATTGACAGCATCCAGCCCATTAGAAACTAATTCATTTATTTGTTCCTTTAAAAGTGTCCCATTTGTTGTCAAAGTCACCTGCTCAATGTCCGGGAGCCCTTTCAGCATTCCCAATAGCTCCGGGAGCCCTCTGCGCGCCAGCGGCTCGCCGCCGGTCAGCTTTATCCTCCTGATCCCGAGTCCCGCGCCGATCCTGCATATCCGGGCAATCTCATCGAAACTCAGTATCTGCTGATGGGGTACCGAGGGGATACCCTCAGCAGGCATACAGTAAACACATCGGAGATTACAGCGGTCTGTCACAGACACCCGCATATAATCGATCGTCCTTCCAAATTGATCTTTCATCGCGCACATTCTCCTGCTCTGGCTGTCAGAATTGCCAGACCGTGATCCAGAGACGGAAGCACCGCTTCCAGATTTTCTCTCACAGCCTTTGGGCTTCCGGGGAGATTGATGATCAGCGTCTGTCCGCGGATAACAGAAACGCCCCGGCTCAGCATTGCCCTTGGAGTTATCCTGAGGGACGCGAGGCGCATCGCCTCGGCGATCCCCGGCGCGATCCGATCTGCCGCCTCCAGTGTCGCCTCAGGAGTACAGTCTCGCGGAGCGAATCCGGTTCCCCCTGTAGTGAAAATAATATCCATTCTTTCGATATCACATAGTAAACATAGATATTTTTTTATTTCGTCCTTTTCATCTGGAAGCAGAACAGTTTTCTGAACATCATACCCTGCTTCCGCGATCATTTCACAGATAAGGGGACCGCTCTTATCTTCCCTCTCCCCGGCATATCCTTTATCGCTCAGTGTTACCACTGCCGCCTTCCATCTGTATCCTTCCATTTTGTCACGCTCCTTCTCCCCTGGCGCCACATCCCTGCCATACAGCATCCCGGTATCCCGCCTAAAGTATATCCAGTTCGGTACGACCGCCTTTGTGGCAGCCCGTTTCCCTGTCTCTGCGGGGATGAAGGTCATTGTGTACTTCCCCGCTCTTCCCGCCGGTCTTTTTCACAAGATAGATTTCTCCGATCTCCATGGATCTGTCCATTGCCTTACACATATCATAGATTGTAAGCAGGGCGATACTCGCCCCTGTCAGAGCTTCCATCTCCACGCCGGTCTTTCCGGTCACTTTCACAGTGCATGTGCAGCAGATCGCAGATTCGGCTTCGTCCATATCAAAATCCACCTTACATTTTGTAATCGGAAGGATATGACACATGGGGATCAGCTCAGCGGTCCTCTTCGCCCCCATGATCCCTGCAGTGGCAGCCACGCCCAGCACATCGCCTTTTCCGACCCGCCCTTCACGTACGGCCCTGAACACTTCCCGGCTTACAGTGATCCTGCCCGAAGCGCAGGCTTCACGGACCGTCTCTTTTTTGTCTGTCACATCCACCATAACTGCTTTTCCGTTTTCATCAAAATGTGTAAATCCCATATAAAATACCCGCTTTCTTATTCCCGCTTATTCTATCACAGATCACGTTCAGATACTATCTTAATTTTCCCTTATGTAGCCTGAGACGGTCTGCTGTTTATTTCCTGCCACTCCCTTGGCGACATCCCGTACTCTTTTTTAAACGCCCTGTAGAATCCCGAATAATCCTTGAAGCCATACATCAGATATGCTTCCGTAATCTTTGTCCCGTTTCGGATCGCGTCACGGCACGCGGAGAGCCTCTTTTTCATAATGTACTGATGGATGGATATGCCGATGTGGTCCTTAAACACATGTGCGATATGATACTTGCTCACATAGAATTCCCCCGCCAGACTGTCAAGGGATAACTCCTCATCCAGATGTTCCCCGATATAATCTGTCAGGCTCTCATAAAGCGCCTGTTCCGCCTGAGGATGCTTCTCATGTTTCTGTTCATAGACAATACGGTTCAAATGCAGGATCAGATCACTGACGCACAACGAAACCCTGGCGTCTTTTCCGAACCGGTTCCCCCTTGTCTCTTCAATCAGGCGAAATACCTTTGTCTGTATTTCGTTGAAACTGATTCGGTCATTGTGAAAAATATATTCTCCCTTTGTCCGGACATACTGCATCAAATACCCATAAGCCACCGAGGTTTCCATCATCTGGTTTAGATACTCCCCGGTGACCCAGAATACAAAGCGGCGGTATGGTGTCCTGCTGTCACGGATATAGGGCTGGTGCGGGGTACCCGGCGGTATCAGGACAACATCCCCAAACCGGAGCGGAAAAATCCTGCCTGCTATCTCCAGAGACACATCCCCCTCCAGAAAAAAATAGAATTCATAATAATCATGAGTATGGCTGTCCACACCTGCCAAAGTATTATCCTTATAGTAATAGATCTCAAAATCCCGGGAGAGCATGTATTGTCTTGTGCTGAATCTTGTCTGAAGGTTTTTCTTCATAAGACGTCCCTCTCTTTCCTAAAATACAATATACCCCTTTCACTCGATCTGCGCAACCGTGATCATGAGCAATTTTTACAATATATACAACAATCTGCGCAATTGTTTCTTTTCTCCCCATTTTATAACATAAGGCTCATAAAGTTCCTGAAAGGAGATACTCAGAAATGGAAATGACACTCAGATGGTATGGTTCAAAATTTGACACTGTTACCTTGCAGCAGATCCGGCAGATCCCGGGCGTTACCGGGGTCATCACCACACTTTATGACACAGCCCCGGGCGAAGTATGGAGCAGGGAGCGCATCCGCGCCATGAAAGATGAAGTCGCTGCCGCCGGGCTCCATGTATCCGGGATTGAGAGCGTAAATGTGCATGATGCCATAAAAACAGGCTCCGCTGACCGGGATCTGTATATTGACAATTACATCGAGACACTCAGAAACCTCGGCGAAGAAGATATACATCTTGTCTGCTACAATTTTATGCCCGTCTTCGACTGGACAAGGACAGAGCTGGCAAGGAAGCGTCCCGACGGCTCCACTGTCCTCGCCTACACACAGGAAGCAGTAGATGCCCTTGATCCGGAAAAGATGTTTGAATCCATCTCCGGCGAGACTAACGGCACTATAATGCCCGGCTGGGAACCGGAGCGCATGGCACATGTAAAAGAACTCTTCGAGATGTACAAGGATATTGACGATGAAAAGCTCTTTGCAAACCTGAAATATTTTCTGGAACGGATCATGCCTGTCTGCAATGAATACGACATTTATATGGCGATCCATCCTGACGATCCGGCATGGAGCGTATTCGGACTCCCACGCATCATTATCAATAAAGAAAACATCCTGCGGATGATGAAAATGGTAGACGATCCGCATAACGGGGTCACTTTCTGTTCCGGATCCTACGGCACAAACCTCGAAAACGACCTGCCGGATATGATACGCTCCCTGAAGGGCAGGATCCACTTTGCTCATGTGCGCAATCTGAAATTCAACTCGCCCACAGACTTTGAGGAATCAGCACACCTGTCTTCCGACGGCTCCTTTGATATGTATGAGATCATGAAAACGCTGTATGACATCGGCTTTGACGGTCCTATACGGCCGGACCACGGGCGCATGATCTGGGGAGAAGTCGCCATGCCGGGATACGGTCTCTATGACCGTGCGCTTGGCGCGGCATACCTGAACGGACTCTGGGAAGCCATAGACAAAAGCCAACGCCCGAAAGAGGGTAAATAAGAAAGGCAGGAAATCAAGATGCAGTTAAGCGAAAACGGTCTGAATGACCGCGGAAAATGGGAAGCCGCAGGATATCGTCTCCCCAAATTTGATCGTATAAAAGTTTCAAAAGAAACAAAAAGCAATCCGTTTTGGATTCACTTCGGAGCCGGAAATATTTTCCGGGCATTCCAGGCAAATGTAGTCCAGGACCTCCTAAACAATGGAGATCTGGACCGGGGACTCATCGCCGCAGAAGGATACGATTATGAAATTATCGAAAAGATGAATCATCCCCACGATGATCTAAGCATCCTTGTGACTCTCAAGGCTGACGGAAATATCGAAAAGACTGTTGTGGGAAGCGTTGTGGAATCTCTCATACTTGACTCAGGCAACACGGTTCAATTCAACCGCCTCAAAGAAATCTTTTCAAGCGGCAGCCTCCAGATGGCAACCTTCACGATCACAGAGAAGGGATACAGCCTGACAGACGGCAGGGGACTCCCTCTTGCCGATGTAACGATCGATATGCAAAACGGTCCCGGCAATCCTGACAGCTATATCGGAAAGATTGCTTCTCTCCTTCACACAAGATATATAACCGGAGGTATCCCGATCGCTATGGTCAGCATGGATAACTGCTCCCACAACGGCGACAGACTCCGCTCCGCGGCCACTGCCTTTGCAAAAGCCTGGGAAGAGAACGGGACAGCAGAAAAAGGCTTCCTTTCCTATGTGGAAGATCCTTCCAAAGTGTCATTTCCATGGACTATGATCGACAAGATTACTCCCCGCCCAGATCCCTCTGTGGAAGAGCTGCTGAAAAAAGATGGTCTGGAAAATCTTGATCCTGTGATCACCTCCAAAAAAACTTATGTGGCTCCTTTTGTAAACGCAGAGGAAAGCCAGTACCTTGTAATCGAGGACAGTTTCCCCAACGGAAGACCTTCCCTGGAGAAAGGCGGCTTTATCTTTACAGACCGTAAAACCGTGGATAAGGTAGAAAAAATGAAAGTATGTACCTGCCTGAACCCCCTCCACACCGCCCTTGCTGTCTTCGGCTGCCTGCTCGGCTATGACCTGATCTCTAAAGAGATGAAAGACCCGGCTCTGAAAAAACTGGTGGAGACGATCGGCTATAAAGAAGGACTTCCCGTGGTCGTAGATCCGGGCATCCTTGACCCGAAGGAATTCATCGATACAGTATTAAATGTACGTATTCCGAACCCCTTCATGCCGGATACACCGCAGCGCATCGCCACGGACACATCACAGAAACTGCCGATCCGGTTCGGCGAGACAATCAAGGCTTATATGCGCTCAGATAAACTGGATGTATCAGACCTGAAATGCATTCCTCTCGTCTTTGCCGGATGGATACGCTATCTGATGGCAGTGGATGACAATGGCAATAAATTTGATTTAAGCCCGGACCCGCTTCTGGAAACCGTATGCCCATATGCAGCGTCAGTCCGGCTCGGAGACGGTACAGACGCAGAAAAAGCGGAAGACCTCTTAACCCCCCTTCTCACAGACAAAGAAATCTTCGGAGTCGACCTGATCGAGGCGGGCCTTGCACCTCTTGTGTGCCAGTACTTTGCGGAGATGACAAAAGGTCCCGGGGCAGTGCGGGATGTCCTCCAAAAATATGTATGAAAGTGCAAAGCTCCCTGCATCGGAAATGCTATGGATTAATAAAGCTTAAAAAATAAAAAATATAAAGGAGAAAAAGGATGAAGAAAAAACATGTACAATGTGTGCTCCAACGTGCGGCGGCAGGCGCGCTTTCCGCAGCATTGATTCTGGGAATCTGGCAGATTCCCGTGCAGGCAGAAACAAATTCCGGGGCAGAGTCAAAAGCTAAAACAGAAAAACAAGCGTCCGGAACTGTGTATTATGTAAGCAATGAAGGAAATGACGAAAATACGGGGACAAGCCCGGAACATGCCTGGAATTCACTGAAGAAAGTCAATGAAACAGTATTTAAACCGGGCGATCAGATTTTATTCGAATGCGGCAATATCTGGGAAAATCAGACACTTAGCCCACAAGGAAGCGGTACCGAAGACGCCTGGATTACTATCGGAAGCTATGAAGGAGACGATGGCATCGAAAAGCCTCAAATCGCTGCCAATGCACAGGTTAAAGATGCTGTCTCTCTGCACAATCAGGAATATTGGGAAATCTCCGACCTGGATATCAGCAATACAGCAGCAGGATATGTAAACAGCGACACCCGTGATGATGCCAATGGAAGCAAACTTGCTGATGTACGAGGCGTGCATATTTCCGGCGACAGCGGAGATGTGCTCTCCGGCTTTTACATGCATGACCTGAAAGTCCACGATGTGACAGGTCTGGTGTACTGGATCGGTGATCTCGGTGGCAGCTTTGGGGAAACATCTTCCCAGATGTGGCCCGGAGTGTGGAAAGAAACCGGCTGGGATGACTCCAAAAGGACCGGAGGAATCGTAATGGAGACACTGGAAGGAGACGGAAAAAACCCGACGACTTTCCAGGATGTAAGGCTGGAAGACAGCGAATTGATCCACAATTCATTCGGGGCATTCACGATCAAACAATGGCGCGGAAGCCAGCTCTGGTCCGACCGGAGCGACGATGCCCAGGCGCCGGAATATTATGATCCGAACTGGAAGCCCCATTCCGGAATCACAGTAAAAAACAACTACGTCGATCAGACCGGAATCTATAATATGAATGGAATCTACGTCACCAGCGCAGAAAATGTAATGATCGAACAGAATGTTGTCAAGAATCCGGGGGTCTGCGGTATCGAGACTTACTTTGTTGACAATGCCGTCATACAGGATAATGAAGTCTACGGCGCACGTCCAAAACCGGGCGGATCAGACAGAAACGGTATTGATGCTGACCGCAATGTAACCAATACAGTGATCCAGTATAATTATGTGCACGACAACGGAGACGGACTGCTCCTCTGCGGGTTTGAGTATAATACTGTGATCGTAAGGTATAACGTCATCGCAAACTGCGGACGCAATCAGGCGACCGGCGAATATAATTCAAGTTATAACTATTTGAGAGACTATGTAGGAAACGGACGGATTGATGTCTACAATAATGTGTTCTGGCATTCAGAAGACTATGCTCCGAATTTCTCCGATCATGTTTATAACGGAAGCGAAGTATGGGATTACCGAAATAATATTTTCTACAATACCGGCAGTGATGAAAATGCCAAATATATAACCGGGAAATACAGAACATATGAGAACAACAGCTTCTATGGCGTTACTGTTCCGAGTACTGCCAAGAACAGCATTACCGATGATCCGAAACTGATGGGGACTCTTCCGGAGGGAAGCGGCACGTCAGCCGCAGACAGAGTTAAAGATTTCAGCGGACTTATCCCAAGCCCTTCAAGTCCTCTTAAAGGCGCAGGTGTAAGCTATGAAAAAAATAGCGGGTATTATACAGCCGAATTTCTTGAGAGACTGGAAAACCTGGATTACAGCAGAACAACCGAAATTCAGAATCCACCGGCCATCGGTCTGTTTGAGGTGCCGGACAAACTGGATTACAGTGTAATGCAGGGACATGTGACAAACGCATCCGGCATGCCTCTTGAAGGCGCATCCGTTACAATCACCGGAACAAATTACAGCGCTGTAACTGATTCAGACGGTTACTACTGTATCCGTGATATCAGTCCGCTGGGCAGGTATACTGCTGAAATTACTCATCCATATTATAAGACCGTTTCCAGTGACGCTTTTGAGATCACAGCGACAGATTTTACAACTCTTGATATTGTCATGGAAATTCCGCTGACTGAGTTCGGAACTTTGAGCGGTACCGTGACTGGCAAGGAAGGACCTCTGGCAGATGCAGCACTCGTTCTGACCTCTGCTGATAATGAAAAGACTTATGAAGCAGTGACAGACGAAGCAGGTGCTTATACCTTTGACAAAGTCTCATTCCTGCACAATAATTATACCCTCTCCCTCTCTAAAGAAGGCTACATGGAGATCACAGAAGGGAACCTGGAGATCAGTCCGGGAACAACAATAACGAAAGACTTCTTCATGTCCGTTGATCCAGGCAAAACTACTTATCTGATCAATGAAGATTTTGAGAGCTGTGAGACAGGCACTTTCACCGGGAATGACCTGTGGCAGATCTTCCGATCCTCAGGCAATGAGTCAAATTCCGTGGAAATCGTTGAGGAAGACGGCAGAAAATACCTGAAGATCGCAAAAGAAAACGGAAGTGAAAATATCGCTGTCTTCAATAAACAGGCATTGAACGCATCCGGGATCATAACCGTAGAAGCAAGGGTCAAACGATCAGATGATTCAGGAAATTATAATCAATTCGGGATCTACGGATGGAATCAGGATGATTTTTCTTCCTCCAATCCTACCGGACTTAAGAACCCGGTAGGGACAATCGCATTCGCCGACGGAAAGATCCTTTCTCATAACGTGACCGGATCAAGTACTACGGCAGCATTTGGAGATTACCAGCTCGAAAACTGGAACACAGTGAGACTTGTCATCAATCTGGATACAAAAACATTTGATATTTATATCGATGACATGGAAACCCCCAAAGGGCAGAATCAGCCGCTCAGAGTGGTCAACAGAGAGAGCATTGATGGTTTTGAGATTTTCTCAAGTTCCGGAAATACAGGGGATTTTCTTGTAGATTACTTCCGGGTATGCACCGGTACTCCGTATGACTATGATGATGCTGACCTGATCGGTATAAATGCAGACGGAGCAGCTCTTACTCCATCTGACGCCACTACATACCAGGGCACTGTAACAGCAGAGACAGAGTCCATATCACTTCTTCCTCTGACAAGCAGCGGATTTGCAAAAGTAACAGTAAACGGAACTGAGTTCAACGGCACCGATGCTGTGGAAGTGCCTCTCCAGATCGGGGAAAATACGATCTCTGTAATAGTGACAGCAGAAAACGGAGACAGCAAAGAATATACGGTAAAAATCACCAGAGAGTCTCCGGCGGTGCCGGCAAGGCTGACCGATCTGCAGATCGAGGGGCTTACGATTTCACCTGAGTTTTCATCTGATATTCTGGAATATACAGCTTTAGCAGAATCCGGAACTCAGACAGTAACTTTGAAAGCAGCTCCTGCGGAAGGCACTTCCATCACAGAAATCACGGTAAATGGAATCAGTCAGGGGACCAATTTGACGGCAGAGCTGAAAGATGGAGAAAATGTAATTGAAATCAAAGTCAGCTCAGCAGATGGCACCAATAGTGCAATATACAAGATTACGGTAACAAAAACCCCCTCTGAGGAGGAAAATCCAGGCGAAGATGAAGAAAAACCCGGAGATGGAGGCCAAGCGCCAGGAGGCAGCACAGAGGACGGATCGCACCATACTCCGGGAACAAATCCGGGCAGCCAGAATCCATCCGCAGACAATCAGGAAGACCCGTCAAATAAAATTCCGGCTGTACAGACAGGAGATACTTTCAACATCATGATCCCCGCCGGAGTAATGGCAGCTTCCCTTCTGCTTGCAATAAGAATTCTGACCCTGAAAAGAAAAAAGATTAAATAAATTGTGCCATAGTCGATATCGTGAAGTCGTGACTCCCTTTTTTAAATCTGTATTTGCTTGTGGGGACTCCCGGCCGGATGAACCCAGAAAACAGCGGAGCGTCTTTTCGAAAGCGCTTCAGCGCGGAGATATGGCTGGTTGAGGCGACTTCGGAATGAGGCTTGGAAGAACTTAAAATCTGCAAGTACGCGTTAAACTGGGCATCGGAATTGTCCGAGACGAAGGCGAGTTGTCCGATGCCCAGTTTTGCTTTTAGCGTACTTGCAGATTTTTTAGTTCTTCCTGTCTCATGGAGCGGAGCCGATGCCAGCCATACCTCCGCGCTGAATACGTCTTGAGTAAATCCGCTCCGCGGTTTTCGGACGTTTTCCGCCTCCCGTCCTCACACACAAATCCAGATTTACGCACACGTCTGGTCTGTTGATTCGAACTGTGAATTGTACAGATCTGCATAGAAGCCGCCTTTGTCAAGCAATGCTTCATGTGTTCCCTGTTCTACAATATCACCGTCTTTCATGACGAGGATCAAATCCGCGTCTCGGATGGTTGACAGTCTGTGTGCAATGATAAAGCTGGTTCTTCCCTTCATCAGATTATCCATCGCCTTCTGGATAAGAACCTCTGTCCTGGTATCTACCGAACTGGTCGCTTCATCGAGGATCAGTATCTTCGGGTCCGCCAGGATCGCTCTTGCAATTGTGAGAAGCTGTTTCTGTCCCTGGGAGACGTTGGTCGCCTCTTCATTCAGCTCCATATTATATCCTCCCGGAAG
>DXCD01000212.1 GCA_019116185.1 Candidatus Mediterraneibacter stercorigallinarum | reverse complement strand
TTCGGTGACTTTGGAGTAATCTGTTGGAAAGTCTTAAAGGCAGGGAGTACGGCGTTAATTGAACAGTGGATGCCTGAGGCGGAGCCGAATCGTCCACTGTTCAATTGTTTTTAGCCGTGCTTCCTGCCTTTTAGCCTTTCCCAGATTACGGATCAGGAACCGAAGCCACACATCCGCCCTCTGCGAATATGTCTTGAAAAACCCCCGCTGTTTCCGGATGATTTACTTCAGCAAAGGGATCCCCGACAAATCCAGATTGAACGCACAAATCCAGATTTACAGTACCTCCAGGAACCTCCGGAATTTTTTCATCCCGTCTTCCGTGCATTTATACACTCCTGCATCTTCCAGCACCTGGCAGAAGACTTTACCGACTTCCTGTTCCAGGATGTGTTCGATATTATCTGCATTGATATCTGAATATGCGGGCAGGAATTCATCAATCCAGTCCGCGTGTTTTGCGATCTGCTCGTCGCTGCGGATGTCTTTCCCTTCAAGGATGTACTCTTTTAAGAGTTCCATCTCGCCCTTCAAGCGGGCAGGCAGGACTGCGAGTCCCATGACCTCGATAAGCCCGATGTTCTCTTTTTTGATATGATGAAGTTTCGCATGGGGATGATAGACGCCCAGCGGATGCTCCTCTGTGGTAATGTTGTTGCGCAGTGTCAGGTCCAGTTCGTAGAGCCCGTCTTTTTTGCGCGCGATCGGGGTGATCGTGTTGTGCGGCACGCCGTCTGTCTCAGCGAAGATAAATGCATCTTCATCCGTGTAGGAGCGCCATGCCTTCAGGATGTGGTCAGCAAGGTCAATGATACGCTCGGTGTCTTCTCCGCGGAGGCGGATGACGGAGAGCGGCCATTTTACGATGCCGGCGGACACGTCCTCATAGCCTTTTACAGTAAATTCTTCGATGACCGGAGCCTTTGCCATGGCAAAGGTATAGTTTCCACCCTGGAAATGGTCATGGCTTAAGATCGAGCCGCCCACAATCGGAAGGTCAGCATTAGACCCGAGGAAATAGTGGGGGAAGAGTTTGATAAAATCAAACAGCTTTGCAAATGCATTTCGGTCGATTTTCATGGGGATGTGCTCGCCGTTGAAGACGATGCAGTGCTCATTGTAATAAACATACGGAGAATACTGGAATCCCCATTTTGTTCCCTGGATGGTGATTGGGATGATCCTGTGATTTTCCCTTGCCGGGTGGTTGGCGCGGCCTGCGTAGCCCTCGTTTTCCATACAGAGCTGGCATTTCGGGTAGGATGCGGATTTTGCCTTTCCTGCTGCTGCGATCGCCTTGGGATCTTTCTCCGGCTTGGACAGGTTGATCGTGATATCAAGAGTGCCGTACTTGGTGTCAACGGTCCATTTCCTGTCTTTTTTGATGCGGTAGCGGCGGATATAATCGCTGTCCTGGCTTAATTTATAGTAATAATCGGTTGCGGTCTCAGGAGAATCCTCGTATTTCTTCCAGAACTGATCCTGGATCTGTGCCGGACGCGGCATCAGGCAGTTCATGAGCTTGGTGTCAAAGAGATCGCGGTATGTGATGCTGTCCTCGATGATGCCCCTTTTGACTGCCTCGTCGAGCAGGTCTTGGAGTACTTCTTCCAGAACGATGTTATCAAGATCGCAGGACACGTCTTCATAGCTGTCCTCTTTGAGAAGGTCCAGAAGAAGGTTTGTTGTATAGATCCTCTCTGATTCGGGGGTCAGCCCGGTGTTGATCCCGTACTGAACCAGTTTTTTGATAGATTCATAAAGCATGATGGTTTTCCTCCCAGATATTGGTTCCCGGGATACTGTTTTCCCGGATATTGAGCCGCCGCGGCCGACATATGGCGCGGCCGCGGCGGGATATTACGCAGAATGATTAATCTTGTCTGTGCGGCTGTCCGGATCAGTCAAGGCGGGAAGCGCCTGCTCCGATATCTACGGTGTAGAATTCAGCCTCATGTCCGACTTTCTCTTTGTAAGCCTGTCCGATGCTCTCGATAAATGTGTCAACTGCTTCGTTCTTTACAATGCTGACTGTACATCCGCCGAATCCGCCTCCTGTGATACGGGAGCCGATCACGCCCGGGATCTTCCAAGCCATGTCTACGAGGATATCGATCTCTTCACAGGATACCTCATAGTCGTCGCGCAGAGAGATATGTGACTGATTCATCAGTTCGCCGAACTTCGTGATATCACCGGCTTTTAACGCGGCTACGGCGTCAATCGTGCGCTGGTTTTCATATACAGCATGTTTCGCGCGCTTTAACTGTACCGGGTCAGTGATGAGTTCCTTGTTTGCCTCGAATTCTTCCGGTGTCAGGTCGCCGAGTGAGTTGATGTCCAGTTTTGTCTTCAGAGCGGCAAGAGCGTCTGTACACTCCTGGCGTCTGTCGTTGTAAGCTGAGTCTACAAGGCTGTGTTTTACCTTGCTGTTTGTAATAATGATCTTAGCGTCATCCAGCTTGATGGGAGCATACTCGAATTTCAGAGTATTTGTATCAAGGAAGATGGCATTGTCCTTTTTCCCGTTGGCGCTGGCGAACTGGTCCATGATACCGCAGTTGCAGCCGTTGAAATTGTTCTCAGAGTACTGGCCGATGAGGGCAAGGTCAGTCATGGTCAGGTCTGTGATGCCGAACAGGTCTGTAAGGATGACTCCTGTGAGCACTTCAAGGGAAGCAGAAGAAGAGAGTCCGGCTCCGTTCGGGATGTTTCCCCAGATTACCATGTCAAATCCGCTGTCCAGTTTATATCCTTTCTCAGCGAAAGCCCATACAACGCCAAAGGGATAGTTTGCCCAGTTGTATTCTTTTTTGTTGGTCAGATCGTCAAGAGAAGTCTCAACCACGCCGAATGTATCCAGATTCATGGAATAAAAATGCATCTTACGGTCGTCTCTTTTTCTTGCCACTGCATATGTACCCATTGTCAGGGCGCAGGGAAATACATGACCTCCGTTGTAGTCTGTGTGTTCGCCGATCAGGTTCACGCGGCCCGGTGCAAAATAAAAGCGCGCGCCCTCTGAACTGCCGAAAAGTTCTGTGAATTTGTCAAAAAGCTTTTGTTTCATCTGATGATCCTCCTCAGTTTGAAAATAATATTTTTGATTCACGACGTAATCTATTTTCAGTATAGCTCAGAAAGGGGTCCTCGTCTATAAAAAATGTGTGCAAGTTTATGTAAAAATGTTGCACTGGGGAAGAGAGTGAGACTATAATATCTGTAATGCGTTTCAGGCAGATCGAAGGTTAAGGAGGAATGGCATGCAGGATACATATAAACATTCATATAAAATGGGAGAGAATCTGCTGAACTCTCTGTCCGTATACAATGTGGGCTACCAGAAATGTGAGCCGGAATACCAGTGGGGACCCGGCGTGCGGGATCATTACTGCATCCATCATATTTTGTCGGGCAGCGGGTATTATTCCACGGGAAAAGTGTCATGCAGGCTGAGCGCGGGGGATACCTTTATCCTGTATCCGGGGGATGAGCTGGAGTACCGGGCGGACCGGGAAGAGCCGTGGGAGTATGCCTGGGCGGGATTTATGGGAGCAGACGCGGCGTCCATTATCCGGAATACAGGATTCAGCAGGGAAACGCCGTACATCCTGAAGGGGAAGATCCCGGTCAATGAGATCCGAGAGGGGCTGGCGCGTATTTATGAGGCAAAGGGGAATACGTATGAGGCGTCAGTGGCAATGGCAGGGCAGCTGTACAGTCTTCTTGCAGTATTTATGCATTATTCGGACCGTGTGGAGCAGGAAAAGGATATACAGCTTTCTTATGTGGAGAAGGCAGAGAGCTATATCGGGACAAACTATTCCTATCCCATCACAGTAGAGGATATTGCTGCCTATGTGGGGATCAGCCGCAGCCACCTTTTCCGGTCGTTTCAGAATTATGTACGAAAGTCACCTAAGGAATATCTGACAGAATACAGGATCAAACAGGCGTGCCATCTGCTGAAGGAAACATCCCTTTCAGTATCTGCCATCGCTTATTCTGTGGGGTTTGCCAACAACCTTTATTTCTCAAAGGCATTCAAAAAACAGAAGGGAATCGGGCCGTCAGAGTACAGGAAGACCCATATGGCGGAAAGCAGCTGACGCAGCGCCGGGCTTTCTTTTTCCCGCGCGAATGTGGACAGGACGGCCCACATAATCTGTATCATAATGATCTTATATCCATTTTCAGGCAATAAGAAGCGGAGGGATCGATACGGAAAAGAATCTTAAGAGATGGATGCAGGCTCTGGCACTGGCCGCAATATTCATGCTGTGTCCTGTCACAGCTCTGTGGGAATATGCAGCTCCGGAAGCAGACACCCGGGAAGCCGGGTACACGGCAGGATCAGACAGCCGGGGGCAGCAGGAGGACGAGGCGGGATCAGACAGCCGGAGCCAGGCGGAAGACGGAATAAAGAAGCGGGTCGCTCTTACATTTGACGACGGACCTGACGCGCAGTACACGCCGGTTCTTTTGGACGGATTGAAGGAGCGGGGAGTGAAGGCTTCTTTTTTTGTGATAGGCGCCAACATAGAAAAAGATGGAAACCGCGGGCTGATCAAGAGGATGCACGAGGAAGGCCACCTGATCGGAAATCATACATACCGCCATGTGGACCTTTCGAACTTGAGCATGGAGGACGCGCACAGGGAACTGCAGATGACGGACCTCCTGATCACGGAGATTACAGGGGAAGAGCCCATGCTGGTGCGCCCGCCGTTCGGGAAGTTCCCCCAGGGGCTGGAAGAACCGGATAAGCTGTATGTGAAATGGACGGTAGACTCCCGAGACTGGGTGATGAAAAACACAGAAGAGATCGTGAGAAAGGTAGTGACGGACACAGAAGAAAATGATATCATTCTCATGCACGACTGCTATGATACGTCCGTTGAGGCCGCGCTTCAGATCATAGATGTGCTTCAGGAGAAGGGGTACGAGTTTGTCACGGCAGACCAGCTCCTCATGGAATAAAAGAGACAGTATGGAAATAACAGGAGAACAATGATGATAAATGAATATTCAAGGACAGAACTGCTGATCGGAGAAGAAGCATTGGAGAAGCTGAACAATGCTTCTGTGATGATATTCGGCGTGGGCGGCGTGGGCTCCCACTGTATTGAGGCTCTGGCGCGAAGCGGCGTGGGGAAACTGACCCTAATTGACAACGACAAGGTGTCAGTCACGAATATCAACCGGCAGTCCATTGCATACCACAGTACGGTGGGACAGTATAAGACCGAGGTGATGAAGGAGAGGATCCGGGATATCTGCCCGGAGATCCGGGTGGAGACATATGAGATGTTCGTGCTGCCGGATAACCTGGATCCCCTTTTTGAGCAGGCGGGAGAGCCGGATTATATCATTGACGCCATTGACACGGTGAGCGCGAAGATCGCCCTTGCGGAGCTGGCAGAGAAGAGAGGAATTCCCCTCATCAGCAGTATGGGCACGGGAAATAAGCTGCATCCGGAGATGTTCCGGATCGCGGATCTTTTCGAGACAAGCGTGTGCCCGCTGTGCCGGGTCATGCGGAAGGAATTAAAAAGCCGGGGAATCACCCGCTTAAAGGTGCTGTATTCAGAGGAAACGCCTATCCGCACAGGCGGAAGGAAGACCGGGGAGGATACCGGGGCAAGAAGGGCGGTACCGGGAAGCATATCATTTGTACCCCCTGTGGCAGGCCTGCTGATCGCAGGTGAAGTGATACGGGATCTGGCAGGAGTATAAGGAGGAAGTCATGGATTTATTTGATTATATGAGAGAAAAAAAACAGGAGAAAGAGTCGCCCCTTGCTTCAAGGATGCGTCCCGCCACGCTTGACGAGGTTGTGGGGCAGCAGCATATCATCGGCAGGGACAAGCTCCTCTACCGCGCGATCAAAGCGGACAAATTAAGCTCGGTTATTTTCTACGGGCCTCCGGGCACGGGAAAGACCACACTGGCAAAGGTTATAGCCAATACGACCAGCGCGGAATTCAGGCAGATCAACGCCACGGTCGCCGGAAAAAAGGATATGGAGGAAGTGGTGCGGCAGGCTAAAGATCTCCAGGGAATGTACGGGAAGAAGACGATCCTCTTTATCGATGAGATTCACCGGTTCAACAAGGGGCAGCAGGATTATCTCCTGCCGTTTGTGGAGGACGGCACGGTGATTCTGATCGGAGCGACCACGGAGAATCCTTATTTCGAGGTGAACGGGGCGCTCCTTTCCCGTTCCAGCATCTTTGAATTAAAGCCGCTGGATAAGGAGGATATCAAGACCCTTCTGCTCCGGGCAGTAAATGATGCGGAGAAGGGGATGGGCAGCTTCCACGCCCGGATCGATGATGACGCGCTGGAATTTCTGGCAGACCTGTCGGGCGGGGACGCCAGAAATGCGCTGAACGCGGTTGAACTTGGCGTACTTACCACAGAGCGCAGTGAAGACGGGATCATCCACATTACGATGGATGTGGCGTCCGAGTGTATCCAGAAGCGGGCAGTGAATTATGACAAACGGGGGGACAACCACTATGACATTATCTCTGCATTTATCAAGAGCATGAGGGGCTCGGACCCGGATGCAGCGGTCTATTACCTTGCAAAGATGCTATATGCGGGGGAGGACGTGAAGTTCATAGCACGGCGGATCATGATCTGCGCCTCCGAGGATGTGGGGAATGCGGATCCCATGGCGCTCACAGTGGCAGTGTCCGCGGCGCAGGCAGTGGAGCGCATCGGCATGCCTGAATCCCAGATCATCCTGTCCCAGGCAGTGACATATGTTGCCTGCGCGCCAAAGAGCAACTCCGCGGTAAATGCCATCTTTGCGGCAAACCAGGCAGTACAGCAGTATCAGACCACAGTGCCGTCCCATCTAAGAGACGCGCATTACAGGGGAGCGCAGAAGCTGGGGCACGGGATCGGGTATAAATATGCGCATGATTATCCGGGACATTATGTTGACCAGCAGTATCTGCCGGATGAAATAAAAGACGCCAGGTTCTATGAACCCGGCGATCTCGGTTATGAAAAAACGATCAAAGAATATCTGCGGAAGAACCGCGGCGCGGCAGATGAATAATCTGTCCCTGAGCCCCGCCTTACAACAGGTTGGCGAGCAGCAGGGCATAGATCTGCTGGCTGTTTAAATCCCAGCGGTTTGCAATGGCTTCCGCCTCTGTTTCGGTCGGAACTGTAAGTTTCAGATCAATGAGGCTGGAGCCGTTTTCTACGATCTGGCACCGCACTTCATATTCTTTATTTGTATTCAGGTAATAGTCTGACTTAACGGCAACTTCTTCCTTTAAGTCATACTGCTTTTCTTTCAGAAAATCATCGATATCCTTGCGGATGGCGGAGGAGATCTTATTACTGAAATAATGGATCGTCTCTGCCCCATTCTCTGTCAGGTGGTATAATGTGCGGTTGTGGGTTGTCTCCGGGCGGATCAGCCTGGAGTCAGCCAGCTCGGAGAGCGCTTCCTGGAGTTTGAAATACGAGGTATATCCCTTGTCCAGCACGAACTCCGATATCTGGGAGGTGGTAAGAGGAAAGTCCACCTTATTCAGCATATATAATATGATCAGTTTGTAAAGTGTAAATGTCTCAGCCATAATACTCCTTTCCCTGCCATATATCATTTTCTTTCAGATACTGGTGAAGCCGGTTCAGTACAGTGCGCTTGGCGCCTGTCCAGAGCGGCGCGATCAGAAGATCTTTCGGCCCGTCTCCGGTCAGCCGGTGGATCACCATATCCGGCCTCAGATGCGAGAGACATCTTGAGAGGACCCGGATATATTCTTCCATGTCAGGGACATGGAACGGATAGTCCCGGTAAAAGTCCGCCAGATCTGTTCCTTCCAGCACATGCAAGAGCTGGAGCTTGATCCCCTGAATATCCCGCTGGTTTAAATACTCTATGGTCTCAAGCATCATGTCCTCCGTCTCCCCCGGGAGGAAGAGGATCACATGCACGATCACCGTGACGCCGATCCGGCGCAGGCCGGATACAGCCTTGTCAAATGTTTCCAGATGGTATCCCCGTCGGATGAATCGGGCGCTTTCCTCATGGATGGTCTGAAGCCCTAATTCTACCCACACAGGCTTGATACGGTTCAGCCGTTCAAGAAGTTCCAGGACATCCCTGCCCAGACAGTCAGGACGGGTCGCGATGGAAAGCACCTTGACGTCCGGATCCTGTACTGCCTCCATAAAGATCTTCTCCAGGTAGCTGACCGGGGCATACGTATTGGTAAATGCCTGAAAATATGCAATATAAGAATGCACAGGCCGTTTTTCCAGAAGTTCCTTTTTCCCGCGGTCAAGCTGTTCGGTAATGGAGAGGGCGGCGTCCCCGGCAAAATCGCCGGATCCCTTCGCGCTGCAGAAGATACAGCCGCCTGTCCCGATATGCCCGTCACGGTTGGGACAGGACATCCCTCCGTTCAAGGTGATCTTGTATACTTTTTCTCCGAATGTTTCGCGGAGGCAGGCGTCAAGGGAATAGTAACGTCTTCCGCCCCAGCGGCCCGGCTGTGCCTGGGTCAACGGATCAGATCCTTTACTGCCTGGCTGACTGTGTCTGCTACACGCGGGTCAAAGGGCTGGGGAAGGATATTGTCCTCGTTCAGCTCGTCGTCAGATACAAGGCCTGCGATGGCTTCGGCAGCTGCCAGCTTCATCTCCTCTGTGATCTGTGACGCGCGGCCTTCCAGCGCTCCTTTGAAGATGCCGGGGAATGCGACCACATTGTTGACCTGGTTCGGGAAGTCGGAACGGCCGGTTCCCACTACCTTTGCACCGGCAGCCTTCGCCAGATCCGGCATGATTTCCGGAACCGGGTTGGACAGGGCGAAGAGGATAGCATCCTTATTCATGGAAGATACCATTTCGCCTGTGACAACGCCCGGAGCAGATACACCAATAAAGATGTCCGCGCCCTTCAGCGCATCTGCAAGCGTTCCCTTCAGGTCTTCCGGATTCGTGACCTGGGCGATCTCTTCTTTGACAGGGCTTAAGTTCTCTGCGGATCTTGAGATAATGCCCTTGCTGTCACATATTATAATATGAGAGAATCCATAAGTAAGCAGAAGCTTTGCGATGGCGATGCCCGCGCTTCCGGCCCCGTTGATTACGACGCGGCAGTCTTCCTTCTTCTTGCCGGTCACTTTCAGCGCATTGATAATGCCTGCGAGCACTACGATGGCGGTTCCATGCTGGTCGTCATGGAAGACCGGGATATTAAGAAGCTCTTTCAGCCTGGTCTCGATCTCAAAACATCTGGGAGCGGAGATGTCTTCCAGGTTGATCCCTCCGAAAGCAGGAGCAATGTTGACAACTGTGCGGATGATTTCCTCCGTGTCCTGTGTGTCAAGGCAGATCGGCACTGCATTTACTCCGCCGAACTCTTTAAAAAGAACTGCCTTTCCTTCCATAACAGGCATTGCGGCAAGCGCGCCGATATTGCCAAGTCCGAGGACAGCGCTTCCGTCGGATACGACAGCAACGGTGTTTGCTTTGATCGTATATTTGTAAGCAGCTTCCGGGTCCTCTGCGATTACTTTACACGGCTCTGCGACGCCCGGGGTGTAGGCGATCGCCAGGTCCTCTCTTGTGTCCACGTGGGCTTTTGCTGTTGTCTCCAGCTTTCCGTTCCACTCCTCATGCATTTTCAGGGCTTTTTCACTGTTGTTTGACATATTGATTACCTCTCTCGTTCTCTGGTATTTTATAGAACCTTCTTTATTTCAGATGGGCGGGGGTTTCAATCCACGACCCCTGAACTGGCACTATCATATCACTTTCCACCCTGACTTGACAAGGGCGGTTATGAAATGTATAATAGTTGCATATTTAATGCACTT
>DXCD01000211.1 GCA_019116185.1 Candidatus Mediterraneibacter stercorigallinarum | reverse complement strand
CGCTACTAACGACCTACTCCCTTTCCAGGGGAGCCCCTTCGGCCAGCTTGGGTACTTCTCCAAAACGTCCGGTATTTAATATACACGATAATCCCACTCTTGTCCAGTACTTTTTATCGAAATATAAAATTTAAGACATTTTACTGGTTTTTCAAAAAAACTCTGAAAATATTTCCCATGCCTTTTACATTTCCAGCTTTAATATATCCGCCTGATCTGTGACGATCTCACGCGCCGGATACTTTTCGCTCAGAATCATATCGATGACCGGCTGTTTCTTTGGAACCAGGCTGAGGATATCGCCTTCCACCTTAAACAAGATCCGCCGGGAAATACAAATGAACGCACAGCCCCGCACATAAAAACAAAACGGAAGCCTTTCAGCTTCCGTTCTAAAGCGGAGAGGGTGGGATTCGAACCCACGCGCCCTTTCGGACAAACGGTTTTCAAGACCGCCTCGTTATGACCACTTCGATACCTCTCCATATATACGCCGCAGGTAAATGCTTTACTATAATTTCCCTGTGCGACGCTGTTTATTCTATCACAGATATAAAATCCGTGTCAATACCTGTTTTTTAAAAATACTTCTGCAATTTCAAGATCTTCCGGTGTGGTGATCTTGATATTCTCATAAGAGCCCTTAAAAAGCTTGATCGGAAAGTGCAGCATCTGTTCCACCACCATAGCATCATCCGTGACAGAAGGATGCCCGCTCTCCATGAGAAGGCGGTACGCTTCTTTTACCAGCCCGGTTTCAAACACCTGTGGCGTCTGGACGATCCAGACCCTGCTTCGGTCAGGCGTATCTGCGACAAAGCCGTTTTCATCCGCGATCTTGACCGTGTCTTTTGCCGGCATCCCCGCCACGCACGCACGGTCAGCGCTGACGCACTCATACCCGCGCCGGATGATCACTTCGTCCACAAAGGGTCTGGCGCCGTCATGAATAAATACGTACCCATCCTCTTTTGTCTCCTGAAGCCCGCTCCAGACAGAGTCGTAGCGTTCCGCGCCTCCGGAGACAATCTTTTTCACTTTGGATATCCCGTATTTCTCTATAATCTGCTCCCGGCAATACGCTTCTTCCCCGCTGCCTGTCACAAGAATAATCTCATCAATCAGATCAGAATCTTCAAATGCTTTCAGGGAATAATACAGCACAGGCTTCCCGCCCATAAGCAGATATTGTTTGTGCACCTTAGTCCCCATCCGCTTCCCGCTGCCGGCGGCAAGCACAATGGCAGTACAGTATTGCTTTTCCATTCTTCTACCTCTCCCCCAACTTCAGGTTCGGCACTGCATTGAGATCCCAGCCATGCCTTGTCCCGGCAAGGTATTCATAAAACGCCGCAGCTCCGATCATCGCCGCATTGTCCGTACAGTAAATCGGCGACGGGTGGCAGAAGCGGATCTCCCGCTCTTTGCACGCCTTCTCCATCGCCGCGCGAAGCGCCGTGTTAGAAGCCACGCCTCCCGCGATGGCGAACTTGTACATACCATAGTCCTCTGCCGCCCTCATGGAATTCTCTACAAGAACTTCCACCACAGCTTTCTGGAAGGAAGCCGCAATATCCGCGGGGTCAAAGCTCTCCCCCTTCATTTTGCAGCCATTGATATAATTAAGCACCGCTGATTTCAATCCGCTGAAACTGAAATCATACTGCGCCCCTTCGATATGCGCTTTCGGGAATTTCACCGCATCCGGATTCCCCTCTTTTGCAATACGGTCGATCTTCGGTCCGCCCGGATACCCCAGCCCGATCGCCCTGGCGACCTTGTCATACGCCTCCCCGGCAGCATCGTCTCTCGTACGTCCCAGGATCTCATATTTTCCATACTCCGCCACGCGGACAAGATGAGTGTGTCCTCCTGATGCGACCAGGCAGAGGAAGGGCGGCTCCAAGTCCGGGTGTTCAATATAATTTGCCGAGATATGCCCCTCGATATGATGCACTCCGACCAACGGAAGATTCCGGGCATACGCAATGGCTTTTGCCTCCGCAACTCCCACGAGGAGCGCTCCCACAAGACCCGGCCCGTATGTCACGCCCACTGCATCAATGTCGTCCAGTGTCACGTCCGCTTCCTTCAGCGCTTCTTCAATGACCTGATTGATTTTCTCGATATGCTTCCTTGACGCGATCTCAGGCACGACTCCGCCATACAGTTTATGCAGGTCGATCTGGGATGAGATCACGTTGGAAAGAACTTCTCTCCCGTTGTGCACGACCGCTGCCGCAGTTTCATCGCAGGATGTCTCGATCGCCAGAATATTAATATCTCTTATTTCTTTCATGCTACGCCTCTCAATCTTCAAACATCAGCTCAGTTGACATTCCGTCTTTCCCGGCCTTCGCCCCCGGGAAAATCCGCCGCACCTCGTCCATATACGGCTCCGGACGTGTCAGCGACGGACTGTAATGGGTCAGCCACATCTCCCTGACCTGGGCGCCGCTGGCAATCTGAGCAGCCTCATAAAATGTCATATGCTTATATTCTGCCGCTTTTGCAGCTTTTTCCTTCTCGCCGTACATCCCTTCACAGATGAAAAGGTCCGACCTTTCTGCATTCCTGCGGATCGATTCCGTGGGTCTTGTATCCGTGGTATACGTCAGCTTAAGGCCTTTTCGCGGAGGTCCCAGCACCATGTCCGGGGTGAACACGCCGTCTTCCGTCTCAATGATCTCCCCGTTCTGAAGCCTGCTCCAATATGCAAGCGGAATATTCTGCGCTTTTGCCTTTGCCGCGTCAAACTTCCCTGCACGGTCGATTTCCAGTGTATATCCATAGCAGAGCACGTTATGGTTAACGCGGAATGCCTTCAGCCGGTATCCGTTCATTTCAAACGCCTGCTCCGCTCCCTCGATTTCTTTATAAATAATAGGGAAAGGCAGTTCCGGCGCGATCACGCGCAGACATCCCACCACTCGTTCCAGACCTTTCGGTCCGATCAGGGTGAGGGGTTCTGTCCGGTCCGCATTCCCCATGGTAAGAAGCAGCCCCGGAAGGCCGCTGATATGATCTCCATGATAATGAGTGAAGCAGATCACATCGATCGGCTTGAAGCTCCACCCTTTTTCTTTTACCGCCACCTGCGTGCCCTCTCCGCAGTCTATGAGCAGGCTGCTCCCGTTGAACCGGGTCATCAGCGCCGTCAGATAACGGTACGGAAGCGGCATCATCCCGCCGCACCCGAGCAAACATACATCTAACATTTGATCCCTCTGTTTTATAGTTGTACGAATCTGTACGATTCTTTCTACAATTCTGTTCTATTCTCTATATCCGCAGGCACCTTAAAAGACGCAAGCAGCCTGTCATAGCATTCCTCACACAAGTCAAAGCTGTGTCTCTCCCCGTCTTTTTCGGAAAAGTAGCCCCACTCCTGATCTGCGCTGAACACCCCTTCCCTGGGATATCCGTCTGTCACCGGGATCTCTTTTCCGCACTGGTTGCAGATAATTTTTTTAATTTCTTTTGTTTCTTTTAACTGATACTGGCGCATACATCTTCCTCCTGTAAAAAAACAGTCTTGTTCTCTGTCACGCCTAAAGTATATCTGATCCCCGCGCAGATTCCTACTGGGAACTGCTGCCGATGCTGTGTCCCGATTTCCAGCCGCCATTCACGCTTCCTTTTATCGCGGCACAGCAGTTTCGGCATCACTGCGCTTATTTCATCTCTCCCGCGCCGTCATTCCCGGCTTCGACCGGGCGGCTCATGAGTATGGCATCTTCCATCGGATTGTCATAAAACCGCTGTCTGATCCCATCTTCCACAAATCCGGTCTTCGTATAAAGCGCCCTTGCCGCCGAATTTCCCGCGCGCACATCCAGGAGAATCTTCCGAATTTCCCTGGACTTGCAGAATGTTTCCAGTTCATTTAAAAGGGTACGGGCCACCCCTTGCCGCTGGAGTTCTTTCACCACAGCGATCCGCGCGATTTCCGCCTCATCCGCCGCTGTGTATGCCAGCAGATACCCCGCCGCGCGTCCTGCCTTCTCCGCCATCAGGCAGATCGTGTTCGGCTGTTCCAGCGTCTCAAGAATCGCTTTCTCGCTCCAGGCATCCGGAAAGAGCTGATGCTCCATCTCTGCCACAGCTGCCCCGTCTTCCATGGTCATCCTGCGCACCTCGGGCACAGCATTTTTCTCCCGTTGCGCGCGCTCGCGCTCCGCCTGGGACATGCGCAGGTACTCAGGCTTATGCTCTGCTGCTGTCTCATACCTGCCTTCCTGATAATAGCGGATTCCCAGAGCACCGACCGCTGCCGCGCGCTGACGGTTCATATAAGAAGGCGCGAAGAAATACGGCACCTTCAGCCCTTTCGCGAGCATCTCCCTGTATACCGGAACGCCGTCCCCGAGAAATACAACCCGCTTCCCGTACACATTCAGACGGCGGATCAATTCTTCCACTGACACTGCCATCTGGACGCGGATAACTTTGAACCGATATCGCATTTCATGGAAATCTTCCGCCGCTGTCTCCGGCACAAATGTATAGATCCCCGTATAGACCTGGCTGCGCCTTGCATCCATGATGGGGCATATTATATCCTCGCACCCGTACACACTGTAAGCCATCGCATCCACTGTGGGCACGCTGACTAATGGTTTCCCCAGGGCAAGCCCCAGTCCCTTTGCCGTTGCCGATCCGATCCTGAGCCCTGTAAAAGAGCCCGGTCCTCCTGCCACTGCAATTGCGTCCACTGTAGACAGGTCAACCTCTACCATACGGACCATTTCATCGATCATTGGCAGAAGTGTCTGCGAATGTGTCTTTTTATAATTTATCGTATATTCCGCGACCGTCTGCTCTTCTTCCACGACCGCGACCGTGGCTGTCAGCCCCGAGCTGTCTATCGCCAATACTCTCATATTCTGTCCTGCTTTCTTTGTCAGTCATTCTTCACCCGACCTGCGTCACCGTGATCCTCCGGTAGTCAAACCCACGCTCCAGATCCTTCTCAATCAGGATCTTTGTACGCTTCTCCGGCAGGATCTCTTCGATCAAGTCCGCCCACTCGATCAGCGAAACTCCGTCTCCCATAACATAGTCGTCAAAACCGACCTCATCCATCTCTTCGACATCCCCGATCCGGTACACATCAAAATGATAGAAGGGAAGTCTGCCGCCATCGTATACCTGGACAATTGTAAATGTCGGGCTGTTTACCGGTTCCTCGATCCCAAGACCTTTCGCCAGCCCCTGGGTAAACACCGTCTTGCCCACGCCCAGGTCTCCGGTCAGGGTAAACACCTGTCCGGCTTCCGCCTTCTCGCCCAGCCGCATCCCTGCCTGGCAGGTTTCCTCCGGGCTGTTCGTCTCTATCACCATATACGTGCTCTCCTCTTTTCCCGCTGTACGTCACAGCAGCCGGCGCGCCGCCCGTTCTTTCCTTCGGGCGCGTCCTGCCGGCTGCCGTACTGCCGCGGTATCTTAATGATGGAACAGGCGGATCCCTGTAAACGCCATCACCATGCCGTATTTATTGCATGTTTCGATCACATTGTCATCCCGGACAGAGCCGCCCGGCTGCGCGATATATTTCACGCCGCTCTTATGCGCGCGCTCGATATTGTCCCCGAACGGGAAGAAAGCGTCAGATCCAAGCGCCACGTCCGTCATCTTATCCAGCCATGCGCGCTTCTCCTCCCGTGTAAATACTTCCGGCTTCTCTGTAAAGACATTTTCCCAAGCGCCGTCAGCGAGGACATCCATGTATTCATCCCCGATATACAAGTCAATAGCATTGTCTCTGTCCGCGCGCTTGATGTCTTCCTTAAACGGAAGCTCCATCACCTTCGGACACTGTCTCAGCCACCAGTTATCCGCCTTCTGCCCGGCAAGACGTGTACAATGAATACGTGACTGCTGCCCGGCTCCGATACCGATCGCCTGTCCGCCCTTCACGTAGCAGACAGAGTTGGACTGGGTATATTTCAGGGTGATCATAGAGATCGCCAGATCCACCTTCGCCGCGTCCGTAAGTTCCTTATTGTCTGTAACGATATTAGAGAAGAAATCCTTGTCAATATGCAGCTCATTTCTTCCCTGCTCAAACGTGATACCGTACACTTCCTTACGCTCCAGCGCCGCCGGCACATAATCCGGATCGATCTGGATCACATTGTAATTCCCTTTTTTCTTCTGTTTTAACAGTTCCAGAGCTTCCGGCTCGTATCCCGGTGCGATCACGCCGTCAGACACCTCGCGTTTGATCAGCCTTGCCGTGTCCACATCGCAGACATCTGACAGAGCGATAAAATCACCGAAGGAAGACATTCTGTCTGCGCCTCTTGCCCTTGCATAAGCGCACGCCAGCGGAGAGAGTTCTCCCAAATCATCCACCCAGTAGATCTTCGCCAGCGTCTCAGTGAGAGGAAGTCCGACCGCCGCTCCTGCCGGGGACACATGCTTAAAGGATGTCGCTGCCGGGAGCCCGGTAGCTTTCTTCAGTTCTGATACAAGCTGCCAGCCGTTAAACGCGTCCAGGAAATTGATATATCCCGGGCGTCCGCACAGCACCTGGATCGGCAGTTCACTCCCGTCATTCATGTAGATCCTTGACGGTTTCTGGTTCGGGTTGCATCCGTATTTCAGTTCTAATTCTTTCATCTTCTTATCCGCTCCTTTGCAATTAGTGATTCTTATTCACGATCTTGGTCTCGTATTTCCCTGTCTCAATGTCAATATAGCGGACAAAAAGGGAAACCTTGTTATCCTCGTTCAGGCTGTTCCAGAGAAGCTCTGTAAAAGCTTCCATATCATCCGGCACGCCGATCAGCTTCGGTTCGCCCTCGAAGCTGGGGAGCGGATTCCCGTCGCACATATAGGTGTGGATGAAATGCCCTTCCCCTGCCGCCGGATTCTCATATGCAAATGTATGCCGGTTGCAGCTGTCAGAGCTGCCGTTATTGCTCTTTAAAATGGACATAGCATAATTGTATGTGCCGTTCTCGATATGCATGATGCCTGAGATGCGCGGCGTATAGTTCGGCCCGTCCGGCTCGAACTCTCTTGAACGGAGTGACTGCTCAAAAGTAAGCTGCTTATCCATCCCTTCATAGATGGTATCTGTCTGATCCCCGTTTGTCACGATCGTCTTATTGCCTAGAACTTTCACTGGAGCATAAATGATCAGGCTGGGATCTGTCAGCTTGGACTCGTCAAACGCCTGGGTGCGTATGCCCTCTCCATCCTCCACAAAAACACGGTTCCTGCTGTTCTCGCTCCTTCCCATGATAAAGTAAGCGGTAACTGCTTTCTTACCGTCAGGGGTCCTTCCTATAATGATCCCCCTCCCGGGATAAGAATTGTTTTTCAGTTCTTCTTCAATAGACAGCATTTTCATCGCACTGCATCTCCTTTCTATCTCTTCCTTTTATCAGTTCCATATCAGTCTGGCACATCATTTCAGGAATAACTCTCAGCTACTCCGCGCTCTCTTCATCTTCAGAGCTTCGGCGCTGCTTCTTCCTTCCGCCATGCTCTTCTTCCTCTGTTTCTACGGCTGGTTCTATCTTCAGCCGCGCCCTGGTAATCCTGTTATCTCTGACCTCTTCCACAGTAAATACAAGATTATCCGTCTCAATGGTATCCCTGTCATCCTTTTCCGGAATGTGTCCCAGCTTCTCGATCAGATAGCCTGAAAGCGTATCATAGTTTTCCGTCTCAAGCTTCAGCCCCAGTTCTTCATTCACATCGTCAATCAGCATTCCCCCGTCAAGAAGGTACTCATCTTCGCCGACTGCTTCGATCTCCGGCACGACTTCCTCATATTCCTCATTGATGTCGCCCATGATCTCCTCCACCAGGTCCTCGATCGTAACGATACCCGAGAAACCGCCGTACTCATCTACCAGGATCGCCATGTGATGCCGTTTCTCCTGCATGGTACGGAACAGCTCGTCCGCATCCTTTGTCTCAGGCACGAAGAACGGTTTGTGCAGCATACTCCTGATATCTACCTGCTCCAGGGCATTCTTCCTCAGCTCTATCATCACGTCCTTCACATGGAGCACCCCGATGATATTGTCGATGCTTTCCTCATAGACCGGAATCCTGCTGTGCCTTGTCTGAAGGATCTCATCGATCTGCGATTCAAAAGGCTCCTCGATATCAATGGTAAATACATCCCGCCTGGGAACCATGATCTCTTTTGCAGTCCTCTCGTCGAATTTAAATACCGAGTCGATCATCTCCCTCTCGTCATCATCAAAAGTACCGCTCTCATTTCCCATTTTAAGGAGCGCCTTGATCTCCTCTTCCGTCACAGCTTCCTCCTGGTCTTCCGTATTCATGCGAAGGATCCTGAGCACCAGCTTCGTGGAAAAGGAAAGCAGCTTCGTGAACGGAGTCAGCAGGATCGAGATATAATGGATCGGCATGACTGTCATCATACAGAACGATTCTGCTTTCTGAAGCGCGATCCGCTTGGGTACAAGCTCTCCAAATACGAGATTGAAAAACATCAGCAGCAGGGTCACGCCATTGTGAGCAATCTGTCCGCTGTACGGAACTCCCGCACTGTGCAGCCACTCTGCCAGGACAGGCGAAATACTCGATGCCGCAGAAGCCGATGAGTAAAATCCCGCAAATGTGATCGCAACCTGGATCGTTGAAAGAAACTTCGTTGAATCTTCAAACAATCCCTCGATCACTTTTGCCTTTTTATTCCCTTCTTCCGCAAGGCTGCGTATCCTGTTCTTATTGACAGATACAACCGCCATCTCGGCTCCGGCAAAATATGCGTTCAGCAAAGTAAAAAACAACAACAGTAACAAGTCAAAAATAATAGTGTTCCCCGCAGGGTCCGCGTCCATAAAAAATACTCCTCCTAATATAATATTATCAGGAGAAGTATATCATGCGGAGACCGTTTGCGCAAGATACGTTGCAAGACGTATCTTCTCAGCACGTTGCAAGACGTATCTTCTCAGCTCCGACAGACGCATCCCCTTCCTCCCGCCGGACCTGTCTTCGGTCAAAAAGGAGCATATCCCCAAATGACATGCTCCTTTTCTTGTTCCCATTATTTATATTTTCTTCTCGCTGCACCTATCGCCATAGCGGATCCAAGCATCAACACTGCCATGCCTGCCGCCAGGGCAGCGTCTCCAGTCTGAGGCGCCCGCACATTCTCTGTATTCATGATTCCGGCTTCTGCGGCCGTATCCATTCGGGCTTTACATACTCTGCAATGAATCCCGGCACCTGTCCCCGAGGCATTCCCAGCGCGTAAGAGAACTCGCTGAACAAGGCATGCTCCAGCATCATCTGGTATTTCTTATCCACGCTTGTAATGGAACCTCTGCTCTTTGTCCGTGCATACGCAGTCTTGAGCACCCTCACCCAGTCCTCAGGAGAGTATCCGGAGATACACTCCTTATATTCCTGCTCCCTGAGCTTTTCATTCTTCACATGCAGCGTCTCTATGTCCGGCATGCGCCCGATCAGGTCAAGAGCCTCATCCCGGCTGACCGGTCTTTCTCTATGCACGGCATTTTCACATTTTCCTTTCCCGAAGTATTGCCCAAAAAAGACCGATACAACGCTGTAACGGTCTTTTACGCAGTTCTTCCATAAAACATTTTAACATTTTCACTTTTGAAATGTAAGAATTCAAAATGCTTTTTTGTTTTTTCGTTATTTCTCACCAATATATAATTGCCGCATTTTGTGCAGTTTTCTACTGTCAGAAACGATTATCCGGCAGGGCACTGCCTGTTACACATCCCGTGTCCTGCAGAATACCGCCGCCCATACGCTTGCGTCCTCTCATCAGCCAAACAGATATACAACGCCCCAGATAACCGCTGCCGCTGCCACTATATACAGAATCCCGATCACAGCCGAGCTCTTCTTTCCCCTGCCCCATTTCCTCACTGCCAGATACATGGCATCCAGCACATCTGCCACAAATACGAACTGAAGGAATCCGTGCAATACAGCAGCGGCGTATCCGGTCTTTTTCTCCCGCAGGGTAAAGCGGATGACCTGTATCCCATAAAATGCCCCAGGCACAATGGCAAGCCATGTGGCAGACACAGTAAATACAACTGCCGCCGTCAGCCACGGCAGAAGAACCGGGGCCGCAAAAAGCGCAAGCCCCCTCGTTCCTACAAGGCTTCCAAAAGTTACCACAAAATAAAACAAAAACATAACGATAAAATTAACAACAAAAAATATAACCAACCCGTATTTGTGGAGCAGCATCCCATTGACGCAGCCTGCTGTATCACCAGATTTATGCATCTTAAAAGATTTTATAATATTCATGACGCCCAGAATAAATACGGCAAGCCAGTAAAGCCCCACCGGGAGCAGAAACAAGAGGAACACAAGCACACCCTTTCCAAACGAATCCGCCCATTCTCCCAATGCTGCCCAGGGAATCGGGAGCACGGTCAGAAGCCATATGTAGAAACAGGCGAGCGGCGCGCACAAGGTCAGCAGTATGACATAAGCAATTGAAAGTGTCTGTTTTTTCATAAACGTCCCTCCTATTTAAGATCATTTTAGCATAATAATTCTTGCAGAACACCATAAAATAAAACCAGATAAAAGAAAAACCCGGCTGCGCAGTTGTTTATGCCCGGCCGGGTTTTTCTCTGATTTTCAGAATCTCTGTCTTTATAACTCTGCTTTACTCCTGTCCGCTGATTTGGATTGTAAACGCTTCTCCCACAGGCTCATAATCAGAGTTCATCTCACCGCTTGTATCTGGCATCTTTACTGCATAGGGTGTTAAAGTAAGCGATGACGCCTGATCGCTGACATAACCGTTATCGATCGGCTCAACCTCCATCCTGCCTTCCTCCTGCTCAGAATAGCGCACAAAGAACCCAACGGGATTGCCCAGATCATCCTCTCCTTTCAGCATGAAATCATAATCATAGTCACCTGATGTCTTTGTAAAATAAATGCTCTGCCCCATAGCGTTTGAAGTATATCTTTCGAAAGTAACCCCGGTTCCATCAGGGAGTGTAACCGTTTCATCCAAAGGCACTGTCAGCGTGTCAAGCGACAGCTCCTCGCCTGAGGCTGTGAAACGAAACACACCGATCTCATCCCCATTTACTGCGCATTGAATCTCCACATCGATGTCCTGCGCCGTATCCACATTGGGCAGTTCCTTCTTCCAGTCCGAAGCCAGAGTATAATCATCCACTTTTACTGTTCCGCCGCTCCCCGCCAGGGACGCCATCCTGCCATTGATATACACCGTCATATCATCATGATAGGACATCTCATCTTCTTCTGTCTCCATTTTTTCCGGCACTGTCAGTGTGTAAGCGATATACATGCTTTCTTCATCAAGCACCACCTCGTTCAGAGTGACAGAATACCCTGCTCCCGAAATCGTGCTTCCAACCACAGTTTTATACGGTTCCAGATCTTTTGATATCCCCAATGCCTGTGAAAGGTCATATGCGACCGCTTTCACACCCGCATATACATCATTCCTCATCGGCCCCATCACAGTCCCTGCCGCAGCGGCGCAGAGGACTGCCGCAGCAGCGGCATATTTGATCCATCTCTTAGCCGGGGAATGCCGCTTTGCATCAAAAGCTTTTTTCCACTTTCTGATATCTTTTTTACTTACCTTCTCTGCTGCGTATTCTTTTGGCTGATGATCCATATCATTTAACAGATCGTAAACTGTCTCTCTCATAGCTGATCTCCTTTCGGCTGCTGCATTCCATACAGGCTTCTGAGCTTCTTCTTTCCGCGGGATAAATGATTGTAAATAACGGGTTTGGACATCCCGGTGCTTCTGCTGACTGTATCAAGGTCTTCCTCTTCTACATACAGCTTCCAGAACAATTCTCTGTCCGCCGGTTTCAGACAGCTCAGCATTTTCCCCGTCTCCTCTGAAATTTCATTTTCCAGGACCGCGAGCTCCGGCGTCCTCTCATCTGTCCGCCTCCTGCCGGAAACCTCTGTCCCGGCGTCATCCCATCCGAGCTCCAGGAGATGTCTTGCGTATCTCCGCTTACAGTCCAGCGCCTTCAGACGCGCCACGCCTGCGATCCAGTTGGCAAAGGGATTCTTATCCGACCGATAGGAATCCGCATGCTCCCATACCGCGAAAAATACATCATTGACGCACTCCTCCTCGAACTGCGCCAGACTGCCGAGATGCCTGCGCACAACCGCCCTCACCAGCCCGCCGTAGTGAAACATGCAATATTCCAGAGCCTTTTCATTTCCCTGTATGATCTGCGTAATAAAATTCTCTTCTGTTATTTTCATAAGTTCAGGAACTCCTTTTCTGTAATGCCTGCCCGGGCTTGATTAACTAGTTATACTATATATTCGCTGGGAAGGGGCGGATTTCTATCACTTTTCGATGGCATAACCAAAAAATAAAATATGTATTCACGTGCATTCTCAAAATTACCGCAAATACCTGCAGACAAGTTTCTCTATTATCTTTGTATCCAGAACAGCTTTTGCCGTCTCGAACATAAGGATCAGACGCTCTCCGGGATAAATATTATTTTCCTGATAGGCATGTATTTTCTTTATAGCATTTTGAGCATATGCCGGATCATCCATCCTGCCATCATGCTCCCAGTATATTTCCTGTTTTGTCTTTTTCGACAGAAACGTAAAATCCGGATGTACTGTGCCAAACCCTTTCAAATACAATGGACACTCATACTTATACTGAATTCCATTCCTATAAAAATAATCTGCAAGGATTTTTTCCGATTTCGAGCGCACCCTCTCGCCCTGATCTGTCAAGATCACTGGCGTGCCTTCCTGAAATTCTTTGCGCTTATATTCCTCAGACATCCATTCTCCCAACCGTTGTTCCCATGTTGGTTCAACCGGTCGGATCAATTTTTGCCTTTCTATATGTTCATCCCAAAAGGCTTTTTCAACCTCTTCCACTCTCCCGGCATGCAGTGATAATACTGAACCCATTTCTTCGTGCCAGATAAGCGTAACGTCCCCGGAGGAACATTTTTCAGCTGTTCTGTGGTCTTTTGAACAATATGTTCCAGACGAGACTGCTCCTTCATTAACATCTCTTTGAGATTTGCCATGTCTTTCCCCTTTCTTTCCCAAAACTGCCTGGCGTAAGGCACGCCCAATTGAATGTGTGTCTGCCGAAATAAAGTAACTTGAATATTATGTACTGGATTTTAAGTAGTGAAATTTTATTGATTTACGGTTAAAAATTGATTTTGTAACTGTGACACCGTATCCTACTTTTGCTTTATACGGTTATGAATTGTTTTTCTGATAAAAAAGCCGTACTTTCCACCTGGACAATACGGTTACAAATTGGTTCTTTGCTAGTGGAGCCGCACTCTTCGCACGAGCAATACGGTTATAAATTGGTTTCGTAATGACGAAACCGTATTCTTTATTCAGATAATACGGTTATATGCTAGATTTCTGATAAGACAACCGTACTCCCCACCCAAATGATACGGTTATATGCTAGATTTTCGTTATAACAACCGTACTGCCCATATGAATAATAGGGTTATAAATCACTTTCCAACAATACAACCGCCCCCCAAACAATACAGTTAAAAAAACAGTTTTAGCCAAACAGAACTTCAACCTCTCTCCGAAATTAATACAACTAATTTTATCTTCTTAACAATGGAATCATATTGACAGTTTCTATACCAGAAAAATAAGAACCAATTTTAGATTTGTTTGAAAAAATCCCGGAAGCCGAA
>DXCD01000210.1 GCA_019116185.1 Candidatus Mediterraneibacter stercorigallinarum | reverse complement strand
GTTATTTTTTTGTCAACATACATCATCTTTCGTCTAGCCTTTGTCCTGACAGCTGATTTTTATTTCAATTTGCCCTCTTTCCGCCGCCGTGCAGATCGGTTTTTTATTTATTATTTATCGGTTTTTTTCAGCAAATTAAAAGCAGCGAGTTTTTTTATGATTGTTTCACATAAAAACTCGCTAAATTTCACTTAATCTTTGTTAGATCTGTATATTTTAATGTCTATTTTTTAACAATCCCAGTCCAAAAGAAACAGAATCCGTATAATTTCAACCGGGTTTGCGGTATAATGATTGCATATACATGCAATCCAGACCGCTGCGCGGCCTGCCCCGCTTTGCGGGGATTATACCTGGGACCCACGGCTTGAAAAGTAAATGCCGCTTCCGCGGCGCTTCCTTTTCTGCGCTCGTGGTATAATGATTGCATACATGCAATCCAGACTGCTGCGCGGCCTGCCCCGCTCGCAGAAATTTGATGAATTTTACAGAGGTGCTGAGATGACTGGACGATCTTCATTTATCGAAACGTATTTTCCCGGGCTGTCGGACAGGATTTTTTTCCTGTGCGGCGTGCTCATGCTGGGCAGCGAGGTATGGAAGCAGTGTCTTCTCACATTTGTTCTCGGGCACGGGACATACAACTGGTGGTATTTCCCGTTTCAGCTGTGCAGCATCCCCATGTATGTGCTTCTTGCATATCCGTGGCTGCGCAGGGAAAGCACGCGCCGGATGCTTCTCGCATTCCTGATAAGCTACTGCCTTCTGGGCGGAGTGGCTGTATTTGCCGATACCAGCGGTCTCAACTATCCGCTTCCCTCCCTGACGGTTCATTCCTGGACATGGCACATCCTGCTACTGCTGATCGGACTGAGCGCGGGGATTGTATACTCCCGCAGGCTTGACGCTGACGCAAAAAATATCATCTTCTCGCGTACCTTGTCCCACTCGCTCCCTCTGCGCCCGTTCTTCCACGCCACGCTGCTCTACCTTTGCTGCTGCCTTGCCGCAGAGGTCTTCAACCTGTCGCTGGACAGATTCGGGCTGATCAATATGTTCTACATCAACCCTCATCTCCAGATGCAGCAGGTGGTCTTCCGCGATCTCGTGCCAATCATCGGCAATCTGCCGGCTATCCTTATCTATATAGCCGCAACCTGCCTTGGAGCGTTCTTATTCTTCCTGATCTGGAACCTGATCTTCCGGCTCATGTTCCGCAAATAGCGCTGTTTTCTCCGGCAAATCATCCCCTTGTACAGCTTCTTTTTCCTGCTCAGATGCTTTTTTCCGAGAAGATGCTTCCTCCCGGGCGATCTTCAAAAAATCCCGGTCCTCTGCCTTTCTGCGCGGAATAAATCTCCACGCCACTTTTCCCTTCCCACGGTTCTTCACGTAGAAAAATCCGAGCACAGAGAACACAGCCGCGCCGATGAAATTGACAATCAGATCCTGCATGGTATCGATCAGTCCGATATCCAGATAGCCTCCGACTCCCAGTTCCTGCCCGTTCACCGCTGTCTCCGCGATCCCTTTTATCACATAAGGGATATTCCGTCCCTCCGGATCAAGAGTAACCGAACGGATCGTATGGATCACTGTGTCCTTCTGCATGTCATACCCGATAATGGTATCCATCCCGAACTCAAAAAATTCCCATACCACACCGATCGTCATTGAGAAACAGAATGCAACAATAGCAGTAAAAAGAGGCGACAGATTAAACATGGTCTTCTCACTGCGGTTTAAAAGATCCACAAGTGAAAATCCGATCGCCGCCGCGAGGAAACCGTTCAGCGTATGCAGAACCGTATCCCAGAACGGGAACATCAGATAAAATTCACTGATTTCCCCCAGGATCTCCGCCGCAAAAATAAATACAAGTATAATGATCTCCAGCGTAGTCGGAAGCTCCACCTTGAAGGTAATCTGCACCAGACTGGGGATGATCAGCAAAAGCAATGTCAGCGCGCACAGGAACACATTTTCATAATTTCTGTTAAAAAGCTGGAGGACGAGCATCGCGATCACCAGGATGCGCAGCGTAAAATACACAATAAAAGAACTTCGGTGCTCACGCAGTTCCATAGAAAGCGCGGCGCTTAAGTTTCGAAACCATCCCTTTTTCTGTTTTCCTTTTCTGTCTCTGCTCACGGATCACACCCTCTTTCCATTCAGCACGATCAGTCCGCGTTGCTCGCCGCGATCTTCACCCGGCTCCACAGGTCGCTGATGATCTTCTTCGTATTTTCATTGTACACGAACACTTCGTCATTCTCATTGTCCGACCGCGGGATATAGGCGTTGATCCCTTCATAGTCCCCGCCCTCGCCGGAGAGCACCTCCATGACTTCCTGGTTCGCTGATGTATATCCCACGTAGCTGGAATTGTCATACGCTCCGTCATAATCGCTGGCAAAGTTGATAAACGCGTGCGCCAGATCCGGATTCTGAGCATTCTTCGGGATCACCATGGCGTCTGACCAGAGGTTGGTCCCTGTCTCCGGCATATAATATCCCATGTTCTCATTTTCCGCCATAACATACGTAGCGTCCCCGGAGTAGATCAGCCCCAGCGCCTTCCTGCCCTGAGCCATGTTGTCAATGATCTCGTCCGTCACGATCTCCGTGTCCATTGTCTCCACACACTGCACCAGCCATTCATATGCCTCCCGGAGCTCCGCCTCATTCTCAGTGTTCATGGAATAGCCAAGTGCTTTCAGCGCCATCATAAAGGAATCTCTCTCCGAATCGTACAGATAAACCTCTCCTCTGTATTTCTCATCCAGAAAGATATTGAACCCTTCCCTCTCCAGGTCTTCGATGTCCACTTTTGTCTTATCATAGACAATCCCCACGGTTCCCCAGAAATACGGGACGGAGTAATCATTATTCGGATCATAAGGCAGCCCTTTCACTGCATCCGACAGTTTATCCATGCAGTCTAATTTGGATTTGTCCAGCTTCTGGAGATACCCTTCCTCGATCAGCCTCTGGATCATGTAATCGCTGGGCACAAGGATATCATACGCCTCGCCGTTTGCCACTTTAATGTACATCTGCTCATTAGAGTCAAAGTTCTCCATGACCACTCTGGCCCCGGTGGCTTCCTCAAAATCAGGAATAATATTCTCGCCTGTGTATTCGCCCCAGTTGTAGATACGGAGTGTCTGCCCTTCAAACGGTCTGTCTCCGCTGCCCTTTCCGCCCTGATACACTGCCAGGACAACAAGAATAAGGGCCAGGCATCCTGCCGCTGCCGGAACAAACTTCTTCCTTCTCCCCAATTCGGATCTGGAACTCTTCTTCGCCGCGATCAGCGGAGCAATATTCACGATCAGCAGCACAATCGTAATGATCACGACCACAAGGGTGGACACTGCATTAATACTCGGGTTCACCCGCTTGCTCATCGTATACACGACGATGCTCAGATTCTTCACTCCCTGACCTGTCACAAAGTAAGAAATAATAAAATCATCCACTGACATGGTAAATGCGATCAGAGCGCCTGAAACGATCCCCGGCGTGATCTGAGGCACAATCACCTTAGTCAGCGCCTTCCACGGAGTAGCTCCCAGATCCATGGCCGCATCTGCCAGGTTCGGATCCAGTGACCGGATCTTGGGCATGACAGACAGGATGACATAGGGAATACAGAAGGCAATATGCGCGAGCAGCATGGTCACATACCCCTTCTCCACCTGGAAGGTAATAAACAGAAGCATAAATCCGATCGCTGTCACGATTTCCGGATTCATCATGGGTAAATTGTCCACCTGCTCCATGATATTGCGGATAATCTTCCTGGAGCTGCTCAGCCCGATAGCAGCGATCGTCCCGACAAAGGTGGAGATCAGCGTTGCCAGTATCGCCACGCTGAATGTCGTATAGAGTGCTGTCATCATATCGCTTGATTCCAGCATATGCTCATACCAGCGCAGGGAGAACCCTGTAAAATTGGTCAGGGATTTGCTCTCATTAAACGAGAACACTACCATATAAATGATCGGAAGGTAGAAAAACGCGATCATCAGAATCATCAATATTTTCCCAAAAGGACGTCTGCTCTTTTTCATGCCCTCGCCCCCTTTCCTCCCTGGTTATGGATCTCGATCCTGCGCACCGCCATCATCAGGAGCATCATGATGACCGCGATGATCATGGAGATTGCGCTTCCGAAGTTCCACTCGCCCACTGTGATAAACTGATTCTCGATCATATTTCCGATCAGGAAATACTGTCCTCCCCCCAAGAGCTTGGGGATAAAGAAGGAACTGACCGCCGGCAGGAACACAAGGGTAATTCCGTTGATCACTCCCGGCAGGGACAGCGGAAGCGTTACCCTGCGGAAAGTCTGTACCGGATCAGCCCCCAGGTCCGCGCTCGCCTCCAGCAGAGAATGATCCATCTTTGTCAGCGACGTGTGCACCTGAAGGATCATAAACGGCAGAAAATTGTACACCATGCCCAGGAGAACGGACCCTTCCGTATACAGAAGCTCCATGTCCCCCAGCCCGAAGATTCCTAATATCCGCTGAAGGATGCCGCCCTCGCTCAGGATTCCGATCCATGCGTAGGTGCGCACGAGCATATTGATCCACATAGGAAGCGTGATGCACAGAATCAGAATATTCTGCGTCTTCTCGCTGCATTTTGAAATAAAGTACGCCGCCGGATATCCCAGGACCAGGCAGATCAGCGTTGTCTTCACCGCGATGGTGATGGACCGCCACAGGATCAGCAGGAAATCCGGGTCTGTAAAGAACTTCACATAATGGTCCAATGTAAAAGAAAAGGATATGATGCTGTTCCCCTGCTCCATGACTGAATACAGCGCGATCAGCAGCATCGGGAGCACCAGCATCAGAGCCGCCCACACAATATACGGCAGCGCCAGCTTTGAAAACCGCTTCATCTAAAATACCTCCCTGGACATAACGTGGATATCCTCAGGGAAGAACGTAAGCCCTACTTCCCGCCCTTCCTCGACATAATCAGTAGTGTGTATCTTGAACTCCCGGCCCGTGGTAGAGAACGTGATCTTGTACACGCCCTCCTTGACATCTTCCGGCTCAAAATCATAATCTACGGTGAGGTCAATGCTTACGTCCTCATCGCTCAGCTTCCAGCCCTGGGCGCCCGCCCATGTCTTCAGGTCCGTGTCAAGCGCCTGGGACTCTGTGATCTCGTCCACTGTCTTAAAAAAGTTAAATGCCATTACACCCTCGTTTGCCTTCTCATTCTTGACAAACGGCTGGTCTACCACATGGATGGTACGCTCCACGCTCGTCCCGCTGGCAGTAGAGAACACCACCGGGTACGCGCCTTCCGCTTTGGTCAGGTCATACTCCACCTTTGCGATGGAAATAAACTCATCGCTCTGAGGATCCCACGCCTGTGCGTTAGAAAGGGCGATGACCTCCTTGTCGTTTAATTCCTCTACATCATCAATGTCCACAAAGAAATCGCTTGCGCTGATCTTCTCTTTTCCGTCCTCACTGGTCACATCCTGATTGCGGATAACGCGCATATTCACCGTCACGCTCGTCCCGGGAACCGTCTCCACCATGATCTCATAGTGCACGCCTTTAAAAAGCACGCTCAAGACCTCTCCTGTCATCTTCCCGTCTTTCACGTCAACAATATCAATGTCCTCCGGGCGGATCACCACGTCCACCGGTTCATTCTCTTTGAAGCCAAAATCCACACAGTCAAAGGTAATATCATCAAAACGAACCTTGTAGTCTTCCAGCATGACCGCGGGGATAATATTGCTCTCCCCGATAAAATTCGCAACATAACGGTTCGCAGGCTCATTATAGATATCCTGCGGGGCGCCCACCTGCTGGATCTCCCCGTTCTTCATGACAACGATCTTATCAGACATGGTAAGCGCTTCTTCCTGGTCATGGGTGACAAAGATGAACGTAATGCCAACCTCCTGCTGGATCCGCTTCAGTTCGTACTGCATCTCCTTGCGCAGCTTTAAGTCCAGGGCTGCCAGAGGCTCGTCCAGAAGCAGCACCTTGGGCTCATTGACCAGGGCGCGGGCGATTGCCACTCTCTGCTGCTGCCCGCCGGAAAGAAGGGTTGTATTCTTATCCTCATATCCTTCCAGACCGATGAGCTTAAGCATCTTCATCACCTTCTGGTCAATGACGTCCTTGCTCATCTTCTTGATCTTCAGACCAAAAGCAATATTTTCATACACGCTCAGATGGGGAAACAGGGCATACTTCTGGAAGACCGTGTTCAGTTCCCTCTCGTAAGGAGGTTTCCTGCTGATCTCCTCCCCGTCAAAGATCACGCTCCCCTCGTCAGCGTCCAGGAATCCTCCCAGAATACGCAGGAGCGTCGTCTTCCCGCACCCGCTTGGCCCGAGCAGAGTGACAAATTCATTTTCATAAATGTCAAGATTGACACCCTTTAAGACGATCTGACCGTCAAAGCTCTTCACAATATTCCGGAATTCTATCAATTTCTTCTCTTCCATCCCGTACTCTCCTCCTTTTCCTCCTCGCAGTGTATGCATTCTGCTTCACAGTATCCGCCTTTTCACTCAATTTAATATGCAGACGGAATCAAATGCAAATAGAATAAAACACAGGAACAAACGCATTTTATGCATCCGCCCTGTGTATCTCACAATGCAGGCTCTATCTGCTTTCCATACATAGAGCATGGTAGCACAGAACCACTTATAGTTCAAGAAAAACTCTGGATTTATCGGGGAGACGACCGATGGAGATAACGTCCGAAAACCGTAGTTGATTTTAAGACGTATTCGCGGCGGGCGGGGATGTGGCTCAGGTTCCGCTCCACGATTTGGGAAAAACTAAAAGGAAGGAAGCGCGGCTAAAAGCAATTTGCCAGCGGACGATTCGGCTCCGCCTCAGGCATCCGCTGACAAATTAACGCCGTGCTTCCCTCCTTTAAGTTTTTCCAACAAATCGCTCCAAGTCACCGTCGCCACATCCCCGCCCGCCGCGAAAGGCACTTGAAATAGGGCTGCGGTTTTCTGTTTTCATCCAATCGGCAGTCCCCTGCGGACAAATCCAGGATTTCAAAGAAGGACGAGAGGGGTGGAACTTCATCGACAAAACAGAGCCTCCATCCCACCACAACATCTGTAAACTTTTCCCGTAGTCGATAACGTGAAGTTGCGCTTTCCCTCTTTCGAAATCTGCATTTGTCGAGCCCCTTCCGACGTGAGTACTTCCAGAAAACAGCGGAGCGCCTTTTCGAAAAAACTTTCTGCGCGGGGGTGTGGGTGGCTGAGGTGACTGCGGAATGGCTTACAAAAACTTGAAATCCGGGACTATGCGTTGAAATTGGCAGGGGGATTGTTTGAGGCGAAGACGAGTTGCCCCCTGCCAATTTCTGCTTTTAGCATAGTTCCGGATTTCGTAGTTTTTGTTGCCATGGAGCCTCGGAGCCGAAGCCACCCACACCCCCGCACAGAATACGTCTTCGACACATCCGCTCCTGTGTTTTCGGACGATTTAGTCAACT
>DXCD01000209.1 GCA_019116185.1 Candidatus Mediterraneibacter stercorigallinarum | reverse complement strand
ATTTGTAGCTCTCCCTTCCTCTTTTCGGTATTTTTGAGTCACTACTAAATATGTATGCTCAAATACTTCCTGTCAGAACAGACTTCTGCCAGAAACCGTACGACAAAATCCGCCTTCCTTTCGACGCCGGTCTTGTAAAATATGATTTTTGTGATAGAATAAGGAAGTTGCAGTTATGAAAAATGACATATATTAAGGAAAGAGTGCGAAATATTATGAAGACAAAACGTGAAGATGTAAGAAATATTGCGATCATTGCTCATGTTGACCACGGCAAAACGACCCTGGTCGATGAGCTGTTGAAACAGAGCGGCGTGTTCCGCGAGAACCAGGAAGTCGCTGAACGTGTCATGGACTCCAATGACATTGAGCGCGAGCGCGGGATCACCATCCTGTCCAAGAACACTGCCGTCCACTACAAAGGCGTCAAGATCAACATCATTGACACCCCGGGACATGCGGACTTCGGCGGCGAGGTAGAACGCGTGCTCAAAATGGTAAACGGCGTCATCCTTGTGGTGGACGCTTTCGAGGGCGCTATGCCGCAGACAAAATTCGTTTTAAGGAAAGCGCTGGAATTAAGCCTTCCGGTCATCGTGTGCATCAACAAGATCGACCGTCCTGAGGCGCGCCCTGACGATGTTATCGACGAAGTGCTGGAGCTCTTCATCGACCTTGGTGCTTCTGACGAACAGCTGGAATGCCCCTTTGTCTATGCTTCGGCAAAGGCAGGAGTCGCCGTGCTGGATCTCTCTGATGAAGAGCGGGACATGAAGCCTCTCTTTGAGACGATCCTGGACTACATCCCTGCCCCGGAGGGAGATCCGGAAGCTCCCACCCAGGTGCTCATCAGCACCATCGACTACAATGAATACGTAGGACGTATCGGAATCGGCAAGGTGGACAACGGTACCATTGCAGTAAACCAGGAAATGATGCTCGTCAACCACCATGATCCGAACAAGCAGGAGAAAGTAAAAATCAGCCGTCTCTATGAGTTTGACGGTCTGAATAAGGTCGAGGTGAAAGAAGCTTCCATCGGTTCTATTGTCGCTATTTCAGGTATCTCAGACATCTCCATCGGAGATACGCTCTGCTCCCCTGAGAATCCGGAAGCCATCCCCTTCCAGAAGATTTCTGAGCCGACCATTGCCATGCAGTTCATTGTCAATGACAGCCCGTTCGCTGGACAGGAAGGCAAGTACGTAACTTCCCGCCACCTGCGCGACCGCCTGTTCCGTGAGCTGAACACAGACGTCAGCCTCCGGGTAGAGGAGATGGAAAACACGGACAGCTTCAAAGTATCCGGAAGAGGCGAGCTCCATCTGTCCGTTCTTATTGAGAATATGCGCCGCGAAGGTTATGAATTTGCGGTCAGCAAGGCAGAAGTCCTCTACCACACGGATGAAAACGGCAAGAAGCTGGAGCCAATGGAAACCGCATACATTGACGTGCCGGACGAATTCACCGGCGTTGTTATAGAGAAACTGGGGCAGAGAAAGGGTGAACTCCGCAATATGGGCGTGTCCAACGGAGGATATACCCGCCTGGAATTCTCCATCCCGTCCAGAGGCCTGATCGGATACCGCGGGGAATTTCTCACTGACACAAAAGGGAACGGGATCATCAACACCAGCTTTGAAGGCTACGCACCGTACAAGGGCGATATCCAGTACCGCAAGCAGGGCTCTCTCATCGCGTTTGAGACCGGCGAATCCGTGACTTACGGATTGTACAGCGCCCAGGAGCGTGGTACACTGTTCATAGGACCGGGAGAAAAAGTGTACGCCGGAATGGTTATCGGACAGAATGGCAAAGCAGAAGACATCGAGCTGAATGTATGCAAGACAAAGCATCTGACCAACACCCGTTCCTCCAGCGCGGACGAGGCACTGCGCCTGACTCCGCCCAGGATCTTAAGCCTGGAACAGGCGCTGGACTTTATTGACACGGACGAACTCCTGGAAGTCACTCCGAAATCACTGCGCATCCGTAAGAAAATCCTTGATTCCAGACTGCGCAAGAGAAGCAATATGAAATAAGCACATTCCCTGTATCCGTCTGCGTTTTCCCCTGAGGGAAGGCGCGGCCCGGGGAAATTCCCTGTTAAGGAGAACGCCTATGGAAAAATACGCACATCTTTTTCTGAAATACCTGACCAAGATACTGGAGTTTGTCATCGCGGCGCTGCTCGCCTGCGCGATCATCATCATGACCGTCCAGCTGGGGCTTTCCCTGGGAGAGCTGACAGACGCCAGCACCTACCCGAACTACGATGACCTGCTCACAGCCTGCTTCAACCTGATCATCGGCGTGGAGCTGATCCGCATGCTCTACCTCCACACTCCGCTTACGGTTTTCGAAGTACTGATGTTCGCCATTGCCCGGCAGATCATCATTGACCACTCATCCCCCCTGAACAGCCTGCCGGGCGTCATCGCAATCGCGATTCTGTTCGCCACAAGGAAGTTCCTGTTCTCCTCTTTTGACGAGACAGACAAGACCGTCTTCCGCGCTACCCAGAAAGTACAGCAGCTGAACCGGCTTTTCGGGCTGAATCTTCCCTGCGCGGACAAGGATGACACTCTGCTGGATGTGATGATGCAGAAGATGGATGAGGAAGGCACGGAAATGGGGATCGGCGCCTGTGTATACTTCTCCGGTCTGGGACTTCGTGCCGCCAAAATAAAAGATGGAAAAATTACCCGGATCGAAGTGATTCGTTCTATACATTAACACTGTTACGTGTTATAATATTTACATAATATAAACACATATTTTTCATATGTTTATGTTAAATATTGACAAAAAGGAGTTGAGCAGCATGAATTTTATCATCAGCGGAAAAAACATTGAGGTAACGCAGGGACTCAAAGACGCAATTGAACAGAAATTAGGGAAACTTGAAAGGTACTTCACTCCTGAAACAGAAATCATCGTAACACTCAGCGTGGAGAAAGGCCGCCAGAAAATCGAGGTGACAATCCCCGTCAAAGGCAATATCATCCGCTCTGAGCAGACAAGCAATGA
The DNA here is from genome assembly GCA_019116185.1 of Candidatus Mediterraneibacter stercorigallinarum. Lineage (GTDB taxonomy): Bacteria > Bacillota > Clostridia > Lachnospirales > Lachnospiraceae > Mediterraneibacter > Mediterraneibacter stercorigallinarum. Next base: position 8,030 of record DXCD01000209.1, on the reverse strand, counting down.
CATGTATGTATCCATTGATCTCGTGGAAGAGGTCATCGAGCGCCAGCTTCGCAAATATAAGAACAAGCTGGTGGCAAAGAATCAGGGACATCCTACATCTGCCGCCCCGTCGGGAAGCATCCGGACAGAGTTCATCGAATCAGAAGAGGAATCTCCGGAAGATGACGAGATCCGTATCGTCCGCACGAAGAAATTCGGCATCAAACCGATGTTTCCTGAAGATGCTTGTATCCAGATGGAACTTCTTGGACACAGCTTTTTCGTGTTCTCCAATGCAGATACAGAGGAAGTCAATGTGGTTTACAAGAGAAAAGACGGTTCCTTCGGCCTGATCGAGCCTGAGTTTTCATAAAAAATAATACAAAAACAGCCGGATCTGATCCGGAATGATATCAAGCCTTAAAACAGAGCTGTCTGAACCAGTCTCTATTTTAAGGCTTGTTTTTACTCTGCCTGAAGCCCCTCTTCTGTCTCCGCGTACCAGCAGGCCTCCTGCTTTTCCATAACTGCCTGCCCGTTTGACCCTTCCATGACAGCTTTCATCAGGGCCTTCTCTTCATCATCCGGCACAAGCACAAGGAGCTCTACCCGGTCTGTATAGACCGTATCCAATATTGTAAGCCCTCTCTGAGCGAGAATGTACTGAAGCTTTCCCAGCCCGGTATAGTCCGTGGTGATCTTCAGTTTAAATCCGTGAATCCTGGTTATAATCTCAGTATGGGCAAGCGCTTCTGCCGCAGCAGAGGTATACGCGCGGACAAGTCCCCCTGTCCCCAGCAGCGTGCCGCCGAAATATCTTGTCACCACAATAAAAATATCAGTCAGTTCTCTCCCCCGTATCACCTCAAGGATCGGCTTTCCCGCTGTCCCTGCCGGTTCTCCGTCATCGCTCATGCGCTCCTGGGCAGGATTCCTTCCGATTACATAAGCCCAGCAGTGATGCCTGGCATCCCAGTATCTCTTTTTTACTTCCTCCAGAATGGCAAACGCCTCTTCTTCCCCGGAAACCGGATACGCCTCCGAAATAAAGCGGGATTTCTTTTCTATGATCTCTCCCGTCCCGCCCTTATATATCGTATGATAACAGTCCATTGAAACCTCCCTCCGGCAGCCACTCCTGCACGGTTCAAACTGACTTTACTATACCAGACAGAAAACAAATACACAACAGAAACAGCAAATTCTAAATTTTCCTAAGAAAATATGAAGATTTTATTTTTTTCTTTATTTGAATGCCTATATTTGATATAATCATAAGAGTTGAAAAAGGAGGATGTTATTCGTGAATTACGGAAAAGATAATCTTTCCAGGCGAAAGAAAACTATTTCTTCAAAAAAGAGAAAAAAGCAGAAACGTGTAGGCGTGCGCTTTTTTAAAGCCATTATCATCTGTATACTCCTTCTGGTGGTTATATGTGTGATCGGAGGGGTCATATTTGCCAAGAAGATCATTGACGATACTCAGACTGTGTCTGCAGACGATATCCTTCCCAAGGGATTTACGACCACGATTACAGACCAGAACGGGACGGTGATCGACACTCTGAAGGATTCTGACTCCAACCGCGTATACAGAACTTATGAGGAGATCACGGCGAATTCGGATTTCCTTCCACACGCGTTTGTCGCGATCGAGGACGAGCGTTTCTACGAACATAACGGCATTGATATTCAGGGTATTATCAGGGCAGGACTTGTGGGCATTGCCAATGGATTTGACTTTACTGAAGGTGCAAGCACCCTTACCCAGCAGCTTATTAAAAACAATATATTTCCGGATTTCGTCAACGAGAAAACGCTCATTGACCGAGTGGAACGTAAGCTTCAGGAGCAGTATCTGGCCCTTGAGTTCGAGAAAGAGATGAGCAAGGAAGAAATCCTTGAGGCGTACATGAACACCATCAACTTAGGCCAGGGATGTCTCGGGGTGCAGACCGCTTCCACAAGATATTTTAACAAGGATGTTGCAGACCTGACTCTCTCCGAGTGCGCGGTCATTGCAGCAATCACGCAGAACCCTACGCTGTATGATCCTGTGACAAACCCGGATGAAAACGCTTCAAGAAGAGAGGATGTTCTGGACAAGATGCTTGAGCAGGGATATATCGATCAGGCGCAATATGACGAAGCGATCGCAGATCCGGTATATGACAGAATTCTCCAGACCGCGGCAGTCACAGAAGATACAACTCCGTATTCCTACTTTACGGACGCCATGATCGAAGATATTATTCAGGATTTCATAAATGAACTGGGATATACTGAGACACAGGCGTACAATCTGCTGTACAGCGGCGGCCTGACGATCAAGTCTACTCAGGATCTCTCCATCCAGCAGATCTGCGACGAAGTAGTTGCGGATGAATCGCTCTACCCGATGACGGAATATGGAGTGGAATACGCCCTGACGATCCACCGCGCTGACGGTACAATGGAGAATTACAGCAAACAGACTCTCGGCACTTATATCAGCAATACCTACGCCGACTCAAACCCTCTTGTTTTCAGTTCTGAAGAGGAAGCCCGCGCTATGGTCGAGGAATATAAGGGTACGCTTGGAATCAATACCGAGGCCGGAGATATCGTGGATGAAAACCTGAGCATTACTCTCCAGCCCCAGACTTCTGTAGTTGTCATGGATCAGTACACCGGACAGGTCAAAGCGATCGTCGGAGGGCGCGGACAGAAGACCACAAGCCTTTCCCTTAACAGGGCAACAGACTCTACAAGGCAGCCCGGTTCCTGTTTCAAGGTACTCTCAACTTATGCGCCGGGTCTGAACGAATGCGGCATGACCCTTGCGACAACCATCAAAGACGAGCCATACAGATACGCCAGCGGCCAGCAGGTTAACAACTGGGATGGCAGATACATCGGCGAAGCAAGAGTCCGTTATGCCATCGAACACTCCATGAACGTGTGCGCAGTGCGCACATTAACAGAGACCGTCGGTCTGGAAAAAGGCTATCAGTATCTCCAGAAATTCGGATTCACCACGCTGGTAAACAATGACCCCGATTATCCCGGAATGACAGACGTGGCGCAGTCCACGGCCCTCGGAGGCATCACACGCGGCGTCTATAATATTGAAATGACCGCAGCTTATGCGGCGATCGCAAACGGCGGCGTATATACCGAACCGATCCTCTATACAGAAATCCTTGATCATGACGGAAATGTGCTGATCGACAACACGACTCCTGACACCCACGAAGTAATCAAGGAATCCACTGCTTATCTCCTGACAAGCGCAATGGAAGATGTTATCTCAAGAGGAACAGGTACCTCGGCAAGACTGAGCAATATGGCAGTAGCCGGCAAGACCGGTACAACCGAGAACAGTACTGACCTGTGGCTCTCCGCATACACTCCATACTACACAGCTTCTGTATGGGGCGGATATGACGAAAACAAACACATGGAAAACATGAGCCAGTCCTGGCATATGGTTATCTGGCGGAACATCATGGAACGGATTCATTCTGAACTTGAATACAAGGACTTCACGGTTCCCTCCTCTGTCGTCCAGAGGACGATCTGTACGCAGACAGGCAAGCTTGCGGTAGACGGATGCCCGGCCCTGACCGAATACTTTGACAAGGATACGGTTGTAAAAGAAAGCTGTTCCGGTCACGGATATGTAGATTCTGAAGAACCAGACGATGAAACAGACGAAAACACTGACAGCAGCAACGGAGACAGCACCACCACTCCGGGCACACCGTCCGGCGGGAACAGCGGCAGTGATAACACCGGCGGCGGCAATACCGGCAGCGGAGATAATACCGGCGGCAATACCGGCGGCGGCAATACCGGCAGCGGAGATAATACCGGCGGCGGCAATACCGGCGGCGGCTCGGAGGAAACTCAGCCTCCCGCTTCCTGATCTCTCAATATTGAATCTTTAACAAACGAAAAAGCGGATCAGTAAATCTGACCCGCTTTTTCGCTTTCAATAAAGCTTTCTATAAAATATGAAGTATGTAACTTCAAGAGCCCTGTATCCTAAATCTGCCTTTAATTATCCAGCACAAGCTTTGCAGCCCCGCAGATTCCCGCATCATTCCCCAGCTCTGCAAGGACGAATTTCACTTTTTTATCTGCGAAAAAGGCTCTTTCCATATAGGGTTCTCTGATATAAGGAATGAGAACTTCTCCTGCCTTGGACACTCCGCCGCCAATAACAAACACCGCCGGATCTGCCACTGCTGCCAGATTAGCAAGTCCATATCCCAGATATTTTCCGAATACTGTGGCAATCTCCTTTGCCACTTCATCTCCAGCCTTCACAGCATCAAACACGTCCTTTGCTGTCACGTCCTCCTTGTTCAGGATCGTCGGGCGCATCTCCTGTCCCAGCTTCTGCTTTGCAAGACGCACAATCCCCGTTGCCGATGCGTACTGCTCCAGACAGCCTCTGTTCCCGCACCCGCAGCGGTCCGTCTCTTCATAGTTCACGCACAGATGCCCGATCTCGCCGCCGGCGCCGTTCTGCCCCACAAGCATTTTCCCGTCAATGATCACGCCGCCCCCGACTCCCGTGCCAAGTGTTACCATGATCATATTCTTTTCACCTGCACCGCCGCCTTTCCACATTTCACCGAGAGCAGCCACATTTGCATCATTTCCGATCGCAGCGGTAAGTCCTGTGAGTTCTTCCAGCTCCTTCTTTACTTCCTTGTATTTCCAGCCCAGATTTGCGCTTCCGTTGACTACCCCGTCTGCTGTTACCGGCGCCGGAACACCGACACCGATTCCTGCAATATCCTCTTTGGCAAGCTGGTGTTCTTCAATCTTTTTCTCTATGGAAGCCGCGACATTCGGAAGAATGGCTTTCCCTTCCTCCGATGTATCTGTGGTAATCTCCCATTTATCCAGAATTGTGCCGTCTTCCTCAAACAGCCCCATCTTTACCGTTGTTCCTCCGATATCAACGCCAAAACAATACTTCATTTCTATCCTCTCCCTTCCTTATAAACTATACCGATCTATTTCATTTTCTTCGCAAGATTCTCCTGCACTCTCTTATAAAGTTCCTGAGCCGCATTGTATCCCATCTGCTTCTGCCTGTGGTTGACGGCCGCTGATTCTACAATGATAGCCAGATTTCTTCCCGGACGGATCGGAATACTGTGGCATACTACCTTGTTCCCGAGAAATTCCGTGTACTCTTCCTCCAGTCCAAGCCTGTCGTACTCTTTATCCCTGCTCCAATCCTCCAAAGTGATGACCAGATCAATATTCTGCGTCTCCCTGACACTCTGGACACCGAACATGGACTTCACATCCACAATGCCAATACCGCGCAGCTCAATAAAATGCTTTGTAATATCAGGCGCAGAGCCCACCAGAGTCTCATCGCTCACCTTACGGATCTCAACGACATCATCTGTCACAAGACGGTGTCCTCTCTTAATCAGTTCAAGGGCTGCCTCGCTCTTTCCGATCCCGCTCTCTCCCATGATCAGCACGCCCACGCCGTACACATCCACAAGCACGCCGTGGATGGAAATACAGGGCGCCAGCCTTACGTTCATCCAACGGATGATCTCTGCGGTAAAATCGGATGTCTGCTTTGTCGTCTTATATACAGGCACTCCATGTCTTGTTGCCACTTCCAGGAATTCATCCTCCGGCTCCATATCACGGCAGAATACAATACAGGGGATCGGATGTTCCAGAAGCCTGTTATAAATGTACTGCCTGCGTTCATCTGTAAGAGTATGCACATAAGTATACTCCACATGTCCGATAATCTGCACCCTGTTCGAGTCAAAATGATCGAAGAACCCGGCAAGCTGCAGCGCAGGGCGGTTAACATCCGGCACATGCACCTCGGTCTCGGTCATATCTACCTCGGGAGTGAGATTCTTCAAATCCATTCTCTCAACAATTTCGCTTAATTTGATCCCGTGTCCCATAATTTTCTCCTTTTCTTTCATTTCCGATCTAAACGCTGTTTCCACAGTTCTTTCAAAAATTCAGCGTTCATCACTTTTATTATCATAGCACATTAATGCAAAAACTTGTATACTGATTCAGCGGCTTTTTCATTCATTGAGGGAATCCCCGCCAGTTCTTCCACACTCGCCTCCCTGATTGCGTCCAGACTGAGATAATGCCGCATTAATGCCTTTCTGCGAGTTGGTCCGATTCCTTCAATATCATCGAGAATCGAGTGAACCTGTCCTTTGCCGCGGAGCTGCCTGTGATACTCGATCGCAAATCGGTGAGCTTCGTCCTGTATTCTCGTGATCAGGCGGAACGCCTCTGACGACCGGTCGATCGGGATCTCTTCATTCTGATAATAGAGCCCTCTCGTGCGGTGATGATCATCTTTCACCATGCCGCAAACCGGGATATTCAGACGAAGCTCATCCAGCACCTGGAGCGCTACATTGACCTGCCCTTTTCCGCCGTCCATGAGGATCAGGTCGGGAAACACAGTAAATTTCCCCAGTTCCGCATTTTCCTCCCTCTCTCTCAGTCCATGGGTAAACCGCCGTGTCAGCACTTCCCTCATGCTGCCGTAATCATCCGCGCCTTTGATCCCCTTGATCTTGAATTTGCGGTAATCATTGCGTTTCGGTTTTCCTCTCTCATAGACAATCATAGAACCAACAGACTCAAACCCGTTTGTATTTGAAATGTCATATGCCTCCATACGGCTGATCTCGTCCAGGCCAAGCAGGGCGGCAATCTCTTTCACAGCGCCGATGGTCCGTCCTTCCTCCCGCTTCAGTCTTTCTTTATCCTTGCTCAATACCAGGCGCGCATTCTCAGCCGCCAGCTCCACCAGTTTCTCCTTTGTCCCTTTCTTCGGAATCTTCAATGCTACCTTCTGTCCCCTCTTGGCGCTGAGCCATGTCTCAAGAAGTTCCCGGTCCTCCACCTCTTCCTGGAGCATAAGCTCCCCCGGGATATAAGGCGTACCCGCGTAATACTGCTTGATAAAGCTGTCCAGTATTTCCGAAACACTGTCCCCTTTTGAAATACGCAGATAAAAATGATCGCGTCCGATGAGCCGTCCGCCGCGGATAAAAAACACCTGAACCACCGCGTCCTCTTCTTCTGACGCAACGGCAAGCACATCTCTGTCCTCTCCGCTGGAATCCGTGATCTTCTGCTTCTGTGCCACCTGCTTCACACTGTTCAGGAGCTCCCGGTATTCTATTGCCCTCTCAAACTCCAGCGCTTCAGACGCCGTGTTCATCTTCTCTTCCAGATCTTTTAAAACACTGTCATAATTCCCATTTAAAAAGCGGATCACTTCATCAATGGATTTTCGGTATTCTTCCTGTGAAATATATCCCTGGCAGGGGGCTTCACATTGTTTGATATGATAATTCAGGCAGGGACGCTCTTTCCCAATATCACGGGGAAGATTACGATTGCAGCTTCTCACATGGTACAGCTTATGGATCAGGTCAATGGTATCCCGCACTGCCTGGGCGCTTGTATACGGTCCAAAATATCTCGCCTTGTCCTTCTTCATCTTTCTGGAGAGCATCACCCTTGGAAACGGCTCGTTCATCGTCACCTTGATAAACGGATAAGTCTTGTCATCCATGAGCATGGTGTTATATTTTGGCCGGTGCTCTTTGATCAGATTACACTCCAGCACAAGCGCTTCCAGCTCCGAATCCGTCACAATATACTCAAACCTGCGGATATGGGTCACCATCTGCTCAATCTTGACCCCTTTATTCCGGCTGCTCTGAAAATACTGCCGTACACGGTTCTTCAGGCTGACCGCCTTGCCCACATAGATGATGCGGTCCTTCTCATCGTGCATAATATATACTCCGGGCCTTCCGGGGAGTTTCTTCAGTTCTTCCTGTATGTCAAAATTATTACTTTCCATGCAGATAATTATACTGTTTCCCGTTTTAAAAATCAATCTGGATTTGTGCGTTCAATCTGGATTTGTCGGGGAGATGGCCGGTAAATAAAACGTCCGAAAACCGTAGTTGATTTTAAGACGTATTCGTGGCGGGTGGGGATGTGGCTCAGGTTCCGGCTCCACGATT
>DXCD01000208.1 GCA_019116185.1 Candidatus Mediterraneibacter stercorigallinarum | reverse complement strand
GGCTGCCGGTTTCACGGCGGTCCGTTTTTTATAAGTGTATGACCGGAAAAAGGAAAATATTCATAAGCACTGCGTGACAAACCGGCGAGGATGCTGTAAAATAGCCTGGGCGGCAAAACCGCAGGAAGATTTCCGGACAGAACAGAATCCGGCATGCCGCAAAATAGAACAGGAAGGATGGCTGGCGCAGATGTTTATAATAGCAGGACTTGGAAATCCTGACAGGCAGTACGAGGGTACAAGGCATAATGTCGGCTTTGATGTAATAGACAGGATTGCAGAGAAATACAATATAGCAGTGGACACAAAGAAACACAGGGCGTATATCGGGAAAGGGATCATTCAGGGGCAGAAGGTGATCCTGGCAAAGCCCCAGACTTATATGAATTTAAGCGGGGAGAGTATCCGAAGCCTTGTGGATTATTATAAAATAGACGAGGAAAATGAACTCCTTGTGATCTATGATGATATCAGCCTGGATGTGGGACAGCTCCGCATCCGCGCAAAGGGAAGCGCGGGAGGCCACAACGGGATCAAAAATATCATCGCCCATCTGGGAACCCAGGTATTCCCGAGGATCAAAGTAGGCGTGGGAGAGAAGCCCAAAGGATATGATCTGGCGGACTATGTGCTGGGACATTTCTCAAAGGCAGAGAAAGAGCTGATGGATGAAGGGTATGACAGCGCGGTCCGCGCCGCGGAACTGATCGTATCAGGAGAGATCACAGAGGCGATGAACGAGTTCAACCGCAGGAAAAAGGAAGAATAACAAGAATATTTAGAGAGAAGGCGGGCTGAATATATGCAGGCTTTACTGGAACCGCTCACAGAACTGGCGGATTATCAGGAGATTAAAAGAGATCGGAAAAAGGAAAAAGGCATCATACAGATCGCGGGATGTGTAAACTCCCAGAAGACTCATCTGATGTATGCGCTGGGCGATGGCTGTGAGTACAGAGTCATCGCTTTTTCCAGTGAAGAAAAAGCAAAAAAGGCGTATGAAGAGTACCGGCTTTTCACAGACGCGGTGTGCCTGTACCCTGCAAGGGACCTGCTTTTTTATTATGCGGACATCAAGGGGAAGGTGCTTACAGACCAGAGGATGCAGGTGCTGAGGACTCTGATTGAAAAAGAGGAAGGCGCGCCGGTCACTGTGATCACAACCATGGATGCATTTCTGGACGGGCTTCCCCATCCGTCCGAGATCCTGAAGGAGAGGATCCGTGTGTCCGGAGGGGATGAGATCGACATGGCAGAGTTCGAGACCCGCCTGGCGTCCATGGGATACGAGAGGGAGAGCCAGATCGAAGGGCCGGGCCAGTTCGCGGTGAGAGGCGGCATTGTGGATGTCTTTCCGCTGACAGAAGAGCTCCCGGTGCGGATCGAGCTGTGGGGAGATGAGATTGACTCCATCCGCAGCTTTGACGTGGAGAGCCAGCGCTCGGTAGAGAATTTAAGTTCAGTTTCTATCTATCCGGCGTCTGAGAACTGGCGGGACGGGCTTAAGACCGTGTCGTTCCTGGAGTATTTCCCGGAGGACAAGAGCCTTTTGTTCCTGGATGAGCCTCAGCGTCTTCAGGAGATGGCAGAGGAAGTGGAACAGGAATACTTCCACAGCAGGGAGAGCCGGATTGAAGCCGGGATGGATGAGACGGGAGAAGACCGGCTGAAAGTATTTCAGACAAAGGATATTATCGGCAGGATGAACCAGTACAGCGGCATCGCCGCCACCACCCTGGAATCCAGATGCGGCATGTTCCATGTGAGGAAGTCGTACAGCCTCCAGGCAAAAGGAGTCAATCCCTACAACAGCAGCTTTGAGCTCCTGACACGCGACCTGAAAAGGCTGAAGAGGGAGGGATACAGAGTTGTCCTGCTCTCTGCTTCCAGGACAAGGGCAAAACGCCTTGCCGAGGATCTGAGGGATTATGACCTGAGCAGCTTTTACAGCGATGATATGGAACGGACGGTGAAGCCGGGAGAGATCATGGTGTCCTGCGGATACGCGGCAGAGGGATATGAGTATCCCATGCTGAAATTCATGGTCATCTCAGAGACGGATATTTTCGGCAGGAAGAAAAAGAAAAAGCGCCGCAGAAAATATGAAGGGCAGAAGATCCAGGATTTCGCGGAGCTCAAGCCGGGAGACTATGTGGTCCACGAGAACCACGGGATCGGCGTCTACCAGGGGATCGAGAAGATCGAGGTGGATAAGGTCATCAAGGACTATATGAAGATCTCTTATGCAGAGGGCGGCGTCCTCTATATCCCGGTGGCGCAGATGGACATGATCCAGAAATATGCGGGAGCGGATGCCAGGAAGCCAAGGCTCAACAAACTGGGAACTGTCCAGTGGGGAAAGACGAAGAGCCAGGTGAAGAAGGCGGTCCAGAGCGTGGCGGAAGACCTGGTTAAGCTGTATGCCGCGCGCCAGCGCTCCGAGGGCTTTGTGTACGGTCCGGATACGGTCTGGCAGAAGGAATTTGAGGAAATGTTCCCCTTTGAGGAGACAGAGGATCAGCTCCAGGCCATTGAGGATACGAAGCATGATATGGAGAGCACAAAGATCATGGACCGCCTGGTCTGCGGGGACGTGGGATACGGGAAGACAGAGATCGCCATCCGTGCTGCCTTTAAGGCGGTCCAGGAGGGCAAGCAGGTGGTGTACCTTGTGCCCACCACGATCCTGGCCCAGCAGCATTATAATACATTCGTACAGCGGCTCAAGGACTTTCCGGTCCGAATTGACCTGCTGTGCAGGTTCCGCACGTCTTACCAGCAGAAGAAGACAGTGGAGGACCTGAAGAAAGGGCTGGTGGACATTGTCATCGGCACCCACCGCGTCCTCTCCAAAGACGTGGGGTTCAAGGATCTGGGGCTTCTGATCATTGATGAAGAGCAGCGTTTCGGTGTGACCCACAAGGAGAAGATCAAGAAACTGAAAGAGAATATAGACGTGCTCACCCTGACCGCGACGCCGATCCCGAGGACGCTCCATATGAGCCTGATCGGGATCCGGGATATGAGCGTGCTGGAGGAGGCGCCCCATGACAGGATGCCCATCCAGACCTATGTCATGGAATACAATGACGAGATGGTTAGGGAGGCAGTTACAAGAGAACTGGCAAGAGGCGGCCAGGTCTATTATGTGTACAACCGGGTCACGGATATCGCGGATGTGGCGGGAAAGATCCAGCAGCTTGTGCCTGAGGCGAATGTTGCCTTTGCCCACGGGCAGATGAAGGAGAGGGAGCTGGAAGACATCATGTATGATTTCATCAACGGGGATATTGATGTGCTCGTCTCCACCACGATCATTGAGACCGGGCTTGATATCTCCAATGCAAATACCATGATCATCCAGGATGCGGACCGGTTCGGCCTGTCCCAGCTCTACCAGCTCAGAGGACGGGTTGGGCGTTCGAACCGGATGGCGTACGCCTTTCTTCTCTACCGGAGAGATAAACTCCTCAAAGAAGTGGCAGAGAAGCGGCTCGCGGCGATCCGGGAATTTACGGACCTGGGATCCGGCATCAAGATCGCCATGCGGGACCTTGAGATCCGCGGCGCGGGCAACCTGCTCGGCGAAGCACAGAGCGGGCATATGGAGGCAGTGGGATACGACCTATACTGCAAGATGCTCAATGAAGCAGTGAGAAAGCTCAAGGGCGGCGAGGAGGAAGAAATCTTCAGCACGTCAGTGGATCTGAATATTGATGCCTACATCCCGGAATCCTATATTAAAAATGAGTATCAGAAGCTGGATATTTATAAGAGGATCGCTGCCATTGAGAATGAGGAAGAGATGGACGATATGATGGAAGAGCTGATCGACCGGTTCGGGGACATTCCTAAAAAAGTGCAGCAGCTCCTTCACATCGCGGCACTGAAAGGGCTGGCGCATTCAGCCTACGTGACGGCAGTGGAGCAGAAGGGGCAGGACTTTAAGTTCACTATGTACGAGAAGGCGAAGATCGATCCGCAGAAGATCCCCGCGCTGCTCCAGTCCTACCGGAATGACCTGGTGTTCAAGACAGAGGAGCCGCCTTATTTCCTGTACCGGAAAAAGGGCAGGAGCGGGAAGGAAAAAGGAGAAGAAGTCCTGGAGCTTCTGCGGAGGGTCCTGGAGGATATCCGATCCCTGCAAGTGTAAAAGAAGACAGTTCCGCGTGGACGTGTCATTGATAATTCGGCATGGCTGAACTGTTTGTAAACATTTTGTGATTCGTACTTGTTACTTTTCACAAAACACGATATAATGTATCAGTGTATGCGGGATAAGAGATCAAGCCCGCCAGGTGTGCCAAAGACTTGCAGGCATACAGATACAGAGAGAAAAGAGGAGGCTAATTATGGTACGGTTTGGAAAAAAAGCGGCGGTCCTGACAGCAGCAGGCATGCTCGCGGCAGTGTCTGTAACAGGATGCAGCGGCTCGATCGATACAGATGCGGTTGTTGCAACAGTCGGAGATGAGGAGATCACTCTGGGAGTGGCGAATTTCTACGCGAGGATGATGCAGGGACAGTACGAGACCTACTATGCCAGCATGATGGGGACAACTGCTGAGGAGATGTGGGCCCAGGATGCAGGCGATGACATGACGTATGAAGAATCCATGAAAGACAGCATCATGGAGAACCTGGAGAATCTGTATATTATATCCCAGCACGCGGCAGATTACGAAGTGACGCTGTCAGAAGACGAGCAGAAAGCAATCGAAGACGCGGCAGCCCAGTTCAGCGAGGACAACACGGACGAAGCAAAAGAAATCGTGTCAGGATATCAGAAACACATCGAGAAATTCCTTGAACTTTCCGCAATTCAGAATAAAATGTATACTAAGATGAGAGAGGGCGTGGATGAGGAAGTATCCGATGAAGAGGCAGCGCAGAAGAGCATGCAGTATGTGTACTTCTCCTATACGACAACAGATGATTCCGGCAATTCCACAGAACTGACGGATGAGGAAAAGGAAACGCTTAAGACATCCGCTCAGAGCCTTTTAGACAGAGTGAGAAATGGCGAAGATATGGCGACTGTTGCCACGGAACTGGGAGTAGAAGCGCAGACAGCAACATTTGACTCAGAGAGCACGTCCCCGAACGAAGATCTGGTGGCAGCTGCTGACGCGCTTGCAGCTGAAGGCGATATGACAGAAGTGATCGAGACAGATTCAGGTCTTTATGTGGGCAGACTGACCAGCCTGCTTGACAGAGAGGCAACAGATCAGGAAAAGGAAAACATCGTTGAGCAGAGAAGACAGGATCAGTATGATTCCCTGCTTGAAGAGTGGAGAGACGCTGTGGACATCGAGGTTAATGATAAGGTGTGGAAGAAGGTAGACTTTGACGATACCGGCGTGACGATCATTACCTCCGAGGAAGAGACTTCTGAGGATGGAACCACAGATGACGGCACCACGACAGACGATGGTTCCACGGATACCGCAGCGGATGACGGGACAGCAGATGACGCGGCAGCAGAGGATGGAAGCACGGATACAGCAGGGACAGAGACTGCGGAATAAAGATTAGAATAAAGCACAGACAAGTTTATAGCAGTAATAATGAAAAAACAAGAATAATGGCTTTTGCCGGGGAGGTTCTCGGCAAAAAGCCTTATTTTTATAAAACAAAATATACGGTCAGTGTAATCTGAAATTATAAAAGGCAGACCTGAAAACAAGTCTGCCCTAATGTTTGTCTCTTAGATATACTCACACTTCTCAAAGTAGTGCATCAGGATATCAGCGCAGTTCTCCACGCCCAGCTCGGAAGTATCCAGGATCATGTGGTAATCATTTACATCGCCCCAGGTCTTTCCGGTATGTTCATAATAATAGGAGGCTCTCTCCTCGTCAGTTTTCTCCACCTTTTCCTTTGCCTCGTCATAGGAAAGATTTTCTTTGCCCATGATTCTGCGGATGCGGTCTTCTCTGTCCGCGCACACGAAGATGTTCAGCACATTCATCCTGTCTTTCAGAATATCAGAGGCGCATCTCCCGAGGATGATGCAGGGCTTCTCCGCCAGCTTGCGGATGGCTTCTGCCTCGCTCTCATACATATGGTCGTGAAGCTGTTCCTCGATGTAAGCCTTGTCATATACAGGAATATCGAGACGTTCGGAAAGTTCTTTTGCGATGATGCTTGCTCCGGTTCCGAAACGTCTGCTCATGGTGATAACTAATTTCATAAGAACTCCTCCTTCGTAAGTTTAAATATGGGAT
>DXCD01000207.1 GCA_019116185.1 Candidatus Mediterraneibacter stercorigallinarum | reverse complement strand
TTGAGGAAAATTGTCAGAATTTTCTCCTCAAAGGGGTCTGACCCCGTTAAGGGATTCCAGTATATCTTTCCTTTGTCTGGAACGTGCATAGATCTGATATTCCGGTTCATGGATATCTTCCAGATAATGCGCGTCTGAACAGCAGATTACATTGCATGTCCCGAAATAAGGGTGGTCTTTTCTGATCCGGTGCAGATTGCCGAAATCGTGAAATTCCGCGCACCTGAATGTGCTTCCGGGCGGCACGAAGCCGAGATTGGAGAGCAGGCTGGTAGAAGTTTTGTCCACGTGTGCCGGATAGGCGATGCCGCCATAAGACTGCACGAGAGAGAAAACTTCGTCAAAGGAGATGGAAACCGCATTGATCAGGAGGTATTCTTTTGTCCCGATGACTTCATCCTCCTCGTTCATGATCTGCTGCTTCCCGAATATGTCCTCCCGGTTGGGAACCGGCATGAGCCGGTCATAGACAAGGGCGTCAAAAGCCAGCGCGCCTTCAAGGGAGGCGAACAGGCAGATCACGTGGACTTCTTCTTCTGTAGTCAGTTCCATGCCCGGGATCACTGTGACGCCGTAGTTTTCTCCGTGATATACAGCGGCAGGGCAGTTCGCGCAGGAGTTGTGGTCAGTCAGCGCGATCACGTCCAGCCCTTTGACCGCCGCCATGCCCACAAGGTTCGCAGGAGTCATGTCATCATCCCCGCATGGGGAAAGGCAGGAATGAATGTGCAGATCATAATAAAGGGGAATCATGAAAGCCCTGCCTGATAGATCTCAAGCGCAATATCGAATGCAGGCAGTTCCGTCGAGAGCACGGCGATCCCTTCTTCTGACGCCTTTGATATTGTGCCCTCGTCAAGAGATACACCTTCAGCCAGCACGATACAGGCAGTATCTGTAAGTGACGCCACGGCGAGGGTGTTCCTGTTCCCCATCACAGTCACCCACACCCCGTCAGCGGGTGCTTTGCCCATGGCAATACTCAGAAGATCACAGCAGAATACCCGGGAGATCTCCCTCTCCGGATCCCCTTGTGACAGGACCCGGCACTCCGGGAACTCAAGGATGTCTTTCAGTTTCATTTTAGTCTGCGCCCTCCTTTCTGGTATGTTCCGGGACACCGAAAGAGGCGAGCTCCGCGGTCAATGTCCGGATATATGAATCAAGAAGCTCTGAGTCGCTGTCCGACAGGCTTCCGTTTGTTTCCCTGTTTGCAGTCAGATTCTCGATCTTGCGGGAGAGATCCGCGATATTCGCGCGGAGGACATAGATACAGTCATTGGGCGTGGCATCTCCGCGGACGATGTCCTCGGCAAGTGTCTGACAGGTAGGGGCGCCGCAGGAACCGCAGTCCAGGCCGGGGAACCTGGCAGTCAGATCTTCCACGTCGCTCATCATCTTCAGGCTTTCCTTGAACGTGTTGCCCAAGCGGAAGACCGGTTCATATTCTACATCATCCGCCCAGTAGATATTGCTGACCTCAGGATTGTCCGCCAGATGATTCTTTGACACAGGCTGGTATTTGACGAGCCGCTTTGTTTTCGTTGTGGCGATATAAGCGTTCTCCACGGTGAGCGTGCCGCCTACGCAGCCTCCGTTGCAGGCGCTAAGCTCGACGAATGTAAGTCCGTGAAGCTTCTCGTCCTCCAGCTCTTCCAGCACCCGCAGGATGTTCACAATGCCGTCTGCGGCGAGATAGTTGTCCGCCAGCAGCCCGGCGACCTCTCCGCCCGCGTTGCTCCAGCCGATTCCGATCCGCCCGGAATGGGAGAGCGGGACAAGCTGGCTCTCATCGTGCCTCATATGGGGCAGGAGGAGGGGATAAACATCTTTGATGGCCACCACATTGTCGATATTGCTCTTCTCGATCCCAAGAGGGGATTTCGCATAGGACACTTTCGACGGGCACGGGGAGATGAATATGATCCCGATCTCCTCCGGTTTCAGCCCTGTCTTCTGCATTGCCCGTGCCCTCGCGATCTCCGCCGCCACTTCCACCGGAGCCTTGATGGGAAGGAGGCGGGAGATCAGGGAAGGGAATTTTACACGGATCAGCCGGATCACAGAGGGACAGGCCGAGCTGATAAACGGAGCTTCCTCCGCATGCTCCTTTATATATTGCCTGGACGCTTCAGAGACGAGTTCTGCCGCGGCGCTCACTTCGTATACATCGTCAAAGCCCAGTTTCAGGAGCGCGTTGAGCACGATGTCCACATTGGTCAGGTTGTTGTACTGGGCATAGAGCGACGGCGCGGGCAGCGCGACTGTGTATTTGAAGTTATTGATCACGGACAGCGGGTCATAGACCGCGATCTTGGCATGGTGAGGGCAGTAGCGGATGCATCTGCCGCAGTCAATGCAGAACTTGTCTATGATATGCGCTTTCCCGTTATGTACCCGGATCGCCTGGGTAGGGCAGTGCTTGATACAGTTGATGCAGCCTTGACAGGCGGATTCCTTCAGGCGTACCGAACGCATGAATTTATTCTTGTTCAAATGGCAGCCTCCTCTCTCTTATAAACCGCTCTTTTTTGCGGCATAATGCTTATGCCCCGAGGTTTCCTTTCTAAGCGGGACGGGCATATGGCCTGCGTTTGGCAGCAGTTATAAGTTACAGGTATACTTTCATGGTGATTGTCGTCCCTTTGCCGATCACGGTGTTGATCTGCATCTCATCCGTGAACCGTTTCATATTGGGCAGGCCCATTCCGGCGCCGAATCCCAGAGACCGGACGTCCTCGCGTGCTGTGGAATACCCTTCCTGCATTGCTTTGTCAATATCCGGGATGCCCGGGCCTTTATCTGCCAGCACCATGGTGATATCGTCGTCAGAGACAGATACAGTGATCGTGCCCCCATCCGCGTGGATGACCATATTGATCTCACCCTCGTACATGGCGATGGCTACTTTGCGGATCGCGTCGCTGCTGACACCCAGCATTTTGAGTTTATTCTTTACAGAACTGCTGGCTTCTCCCGCGCGGGTGAAATCATCCCCGTCGATGGTGTAGGTAAATGTAAGCTGTCCGCTCATCTAAGCACCTCCCCGAAGTCCGTTTTCGTACAGGATGCCGCAAGAGGTAAACATGTAATGCTGTGTGGCGAGGACAGCGATACTCTTACTGCGGGCCAGGGCAAGCATGTTCTCATCCGGCATTTTTCCCCGCACAAAAATGATGCACACGATATCCAGCATCTCGGCAGTGCGCACCACCTGGGGGTTGCACAGGCCGGTGATGAGGACAGAACATTTGTCGCCGTATGCGAGTACATCACTCATCATGTCAGCGGAAAAAACAAACTGCACGTCCAGGTCCGCCAGTTCTTCCCCGTACAGGAATTGTGCGTTAAGGACGCTCTGCATTTCTCTGATTGTCATAAATCCCTCCTGAAAATATTGGTTTTCTAAGACAGTTTCCCGGCAGCAGATTATCCGCTGCATTATGTAGCCAGTATAACATTTGCATATTCAAAAAGCAATGAATTGCTTTTTTGTGGGATTTCTATTAGAATAGTGATAAACTATCAGAAAAAGGTCTCATGCCCGGCAGAGGAACAGTCCGGGACAGGCTGCTCAGGAGGAAAAACAGTATGAATATAGGATGTGTAAAAGAAATCAAGAAGCAGGAGTACCGCGTGGGGATGACGCCGGATAATGTGAAGAGTTATGTAAATGCAGGACATACGGTGTGCATCGAGAGGGGCGCGGGAGAAGGCTCAGGCTTTAAAGACAGCGAGTACAGCGCGGCAGGCGCGTTCCTGTGCGGGAGCGCGGAGGAAGTGTGGGAGAAATCCGACATGATCATAAAGGTAAAAGAACCCCTTCCCGAAGAATACCAGTATTTCAGGGAAGATCTGACGTTATATACATATTTTCACCTGGCGGCAGACGAGAAACTTACGGACGCGCTTCTTGATGCCGGTGTAAAGAGCGTGGCATATGAGACACTGATGGAGAAGAACGGATCCCTTCCGCTCCTGGCGCCTATGAGCCAGATCGCCGGACGCTTAAGTATCCAGGAAGGGGCAAAGTATCTGGAGAAACCGTTTGGCGGAAGAGGAATCCTCCTGTCCGGAGTGCCGGGCACTCCGAAGGCAAAGGTTGTCATTCTCGGCGGAGGCAGCGTCGGGACAAATGCATGCAAGACAGCAGTGGGCATCGGCGCGGATGTGACCATACTGGATGTGAATCTTGAGCGGCTGGCATACCTGGATGATATCTTCGGCGCAAGGATACAGACCTTATACAGCACGGATGCGGCAATCGAAAAAGAAACGGCAGAGGCAGACCTCGTGGTGGGGGCAGTTCTCATCCCCGGAAAATCCGCGCCGAAGCTGATGAAGAAAGAATATCTCAAAAATATGAAACCGGGCAGCGTGATCGTGGATGTGGCAGTGGATCAGGGAGGATGCTGCGAGACCACTAAAGCCACCTACCATGATGACCCCGTATACACTGTGGACGGCGTTGTACACTACTGTGTCGGAAATATGCCCGGGGCAGTGCCCAGGACTTCCACGATCGCCCTGACAAACGCAACCTTGAAATACGGGCTCCAGATCGCGGAAAAAGGGCTGGAAAACGCGTGCAGGGAAAATGAGGCCATCTATTCAGCGGTCAATACTTACGAAGGAAAGCTGACATGCAAAAATGTGGCGGACAGCTTTGGAAAAGAGTATACGGACATAAAGACACTTTTCTGACAGATGAAGGAAAATAGAGATACTGAGAAGACAGATCAGATATAATTTATATTGTTATGAATGTAAAAGGCTGGGATTCTATGAATAGAGTTCCGGTCTTTTTGTATAATGGAAAAGTATACACATTTAAAATGTGTGGTGAATATATACAAAAAGTTCATAATAAATAGGTGGTATCTTGTAATATCTTGTGGTATCATATACATAATGAGCACAAAATATATCTTATTGACTGCGTTTACAGGGAAGAAGCGGCGCGTGCCCGAAATGTCCGCATTATCTATCTGTGCAGCCTGATAAGAAGAGAAATGGAGGTTGAAGAATGGCAGCTAAGAAAGGAACAGTTCCATTTTCCGGGACAAAAGAACAGGAAGAGGCACTTATGAAAGTGATCCACGAGCTCAAGGATGAAAAAGGTGCCCTTATGCCGATCCTGCAGAAGGCACAGGATATATACGGTTATCTTCCGATTGAAGTTCAGAAGATGATCTCGGATGAGACAGGGATTCCGATGGAAAAGATTTATGGTGTGGCGACATTTTATTCCCAGTTCACCTTAAGTCCGAAAGGAAAATACCGGATATCTGTCTGTCTTGGCACGGCGTGTTATGTAAAAGGCTCCGGAGATATCTACAATGCTCTGATGGAAAAGCTGGGGATTGTGGGCGGAGAATGTACGCCGGACGGAAAATTTTCACTGGACGCATGCCGCTGTGTCGGCGCCTGCGGACTCGCTCCGGTCATGATGATCAATGACGAGGTGTACGGGCGGCTTACAGTGGATGATCTGGACGATATTCTGGCAAAATACGAATAAGCTATGATGCCGGAAATATCTCTGAACATTCTGGATGTTGCAGAAAATTCCGTGCGGGCGGAAGCGTCTCTTGTGGAGATTACGGTTTCCGCGCAGCCTGAGAAAGATACGCTGACCGTTGTGATCAAGGATGACGGCTGCGGGATGACGCCGGAGCAGGTGTCGCAGGTGCAGGATCCTTTCTTTACGACAAGGACTACGAGAAAAGTGGGGCTTGGAGTCCCTTTTTTCAAGCAGGCGGCGGAGAGTACGGAGGGCAGTTTCAGGATTGATTCAGAAAAGGGAAAAGGAACCACAGTAAAAGCAGTGTTTACCCTGTCCCATATTGACAGGATGCCGCTGGGGGATATCAGTTCCACGATCCATACCTTGATCGTGTTCAACGAACACATTGATTTCAGATATACATATGAATATGCGGACAGAGGCTTTACGCTGGACACCCGGGAAATGCGGGAGCTGCTCGGAGAGGACATCTCCTTCTCCGAACCGGAGGTGTCTGCATTTATAAAAGAATATCTGGAGACAAACAAGGCAGAGACGGATGGCGGGGCAGAGATATAACGCCAGCATCACGGTAATCCGGAGGAAGGCGGACCGGAAGCCTGCGGGACCGCGGCTGGAGATACCGTGCAGAAATAACACAAAAATAGCAGAAATGGAGGAAATATATGAAATCTCTTGAAGAATTACGTGCGATCAGGACGAAGATGCAGGGCAAAGTCGGAGTACGCGCGGAAAACGAGAACCAGATCCGTGTGGTTGTCGGCATGGCGACCTGTGGGATCGCAAGCGGCGCAAGGCCGGTGCTGACCGCTCTTTCTGACGCGGTGCAGGAACAGAATTTAAGCGAGAAGATCAGCGTGACTCAGACCGGATGCATCGGACTCTGCCAGTATGAGCCGATCGTTGAGGTTATGGAGCCGGGCAAGGAAAAAGTGACATACGTGAAGATGACTCCCGAAAAAGCGCTGGAGGTGCTGCGTCTTCACCTGCTGGGCGGACAGGTCGTAACAAAATATACGCTGAGCGCGGCACAGAACAATAACGCATAAAGAAAAGGAGGATGGAAAATATGTATCGTTCACACGTACTTGTCTGCGGCGGAACCGGATGTACCTCCTCCGGCAGCCAGCGGATCAGGGAAAGACTGGAGAAAGAGATCGCGGCAAACGGGCTCTCTGAGGAAGTCGGCGTTGTCAAGACCGGATGTTTCGGACTCTGTGCCCTGGGACCGATCATGATTGTGTACCCGGAGGGGACATTTTATTCAATGGTGCAGGAGGATGATATCCCGGAGATCGTATCCGAGCATCT
Organism: Candidatus Mediterraneibacter stercorigallinarum; assembly: GCA_019116185.1. Lineage (GTDB taxonomy): Bacteria > Bacillota > Clostridia > Lachnospirales > Lachnospiraceae > Mediterraneibacter > Mediterraneibacter stercorigallinarum. The sequence continues at coordinate 3,491 of DXCD01000207.1, read as the reverse complement.
CCTGAAAGGAAGGGTTGTGACCCGTCTTCTTTATGACGAGACGACAAAGACGGATAAGATCATACCGTTGAATGAGACGAATTTCTATAAGAAACAGCACAGGGTGGCTCTGCGCAACTGCGGTGTCATCAATCCTGAAAATATCGATGAATACATAGGAACCGGCGGGTACGAGGCATTGGGGATTGTACTGACCGAGAAAAAGCCGGAAGATGTGATCCAGATCCTTCTGGACAGCGGATTAAGAGGAAGAGGCGGCGCGGGATTCCCGACCGGCCTGAAATGGAAATTTGCGGCAGCCAATGACGCGGATCAGAAGTACGTCTGCTGTAACGCAGACGAGGGAGACCCGGGAGCGTTCATGGACCGTTCCATTCTGGAAGGTGATCCCCACGCAGTGCTGGAAGCAATGGCAATCGCAGGATATGCCATCGGCGCTTCCCAGGGATACATCTATGTCCGCGCGGAGTACCCGATCGCGGTAAAACGTCTCGAGATTGCCATCAATCAGGCGAGAGAGTACGGTCTGCTGGGTAAAAATATTTTTGACAGCGGATTTGATTTTGACATTGAGTTAAGACTTGGCGCGGGAGCATTTGTCTGCGGCGAGGAGACGGCTCTTATGACTTCCATCGAAGGAAACAGAGGGGAGCCACGTCCGCGTCCGCCGTTCCCGGCTCTGAAAGGACTGTTCCAGAAGCCCACGATCCTGAACAACGTGGAAACCTATGCGAACATCCCGCAGATCATCGTCAACGGGCCGGAGTGGTTCGTATCCATGGGAACAGAAAAATCCAAAGGGACGAAAGTCTTTGCCCTGGGCGGCAAGATCAACAATACAGGCCTTGTGGAAGTGCCTATGGGAACAACTCTCCGGGAGATCGTGGAAGAGATCGGCGGAGGCATCCCGAATGGCAAGAAGTTCAAGGCCGCGCAGACCGGGGGTCCCTCCGGCGGATGTATCCCGGCGGAACATCTGGATGTACCCATCGATTATGATAACCTGACTGCCATCGGTTCCATGATGGGATCCGGCGGACTCATTGTCATGGACGAGGATACCTGTATGGTGGATATCGCGAAATTCTTCCTTGAATTCACGGTAGATGAATCCTGCGGAAAATGTACCCCGTGCCGGATCGGAACCCGTCGTATGCTTGAGATCCTTGAGAAGATCACTAAGGGACAGGCGACCATGGAAGACCTGGATAAGCTGGAAGAGCTGTGCCATCACCTTCAGTCCAACTCCCTGTGCGCTTTGGGGCAGACAGCTCCAAACCCGGTGCTGTCCACTCTGAAATATTTCAGGGATGAATATATTGCGCACATTGTGGATAAGAAATGTCCTGCAGGGGTCTGTAAAGACCTGCTTCAGTATAAGATCGATCCGGATAAGTGCAAGGGATGTACGCTCTGTGCAAGGACCTGCCCGGCTGACGCGATCATCGGCAAGGTAAAAGAAGTACATATGATCAACCCCGAGAAGTGCTTAAAGTGCGGCGCCTGCATGGAGAAATGCCGGTTCGGCGCGATCTACAAAGAATAAGGGAGGGCAGTGAAGATGGAAAATGTGAATTTAAAAATCAATGGCTTGAATGTAACTGCACCCGCAGGTTCTACGATCCTCGAGGCAGCGCAGGCGGCAGGGATCCGTATCCCCACACTGTGCTACTTAAAAGAGATCAACGAGATCGGCGCATGCCGTATGTGCGTGGTGGAAGTAAAAGGCGCAAGAAATCTGGTGGCGGCATGCGTTCACCCGGTTTCAGAAGGAATGGAAGTGCTGACCAATACCCAGAAGCTGCTTGATTCCAGAAGGAGGACGCTGGAACTGCTCCTGTCAAACCATGACAAGAAGTGTCTTTCCTGCGTGCGCAGCGGACACTGCGAGCTCCAGGAACTCTGCCAGGAGCTGGGCGTGACGGATGAAAATTATTTCGAGGGAGAAATGCCTCATTACGATCTGGACGAAAGCGCAGTCCACATGGTCCGCGACAACAATAAATGTATCCTCTGCCGCCGCTGCTCCGCGGTCTGTGAGAAGGTACAGAGCGTGGGCGTGATCGGACCGAACAACAGGGGATTCGCTACATTTATCGGCTCCGCGTTCGAGATGGGGCTTGGAGATACAAGCTGTGTGGGATGCGGACAGTGTATCGCGGCATGTCCGACAGGCGCGCTCTATGAGAAGAGTAATATTGACGACGTACTCGCAGCCATTGCGGACGAGACAAAACATGTGGTCGTACAGACAGCGCCTGCTGTCCGCGCGGCTCTTGGAGAGGAATTCGGATATCCCATGGGAACGGACGTGGAGGGCAAGATGGCGGCAGCGCTCCGCAGAATCGGATTTGATAAAGTGTTTGACACCAATTTCAGCGCGGATCTGACGATCATGGAGGAGGCTCACGAGTTCCTTGACCGTGTGAAAAACGGAGGCGTGCTGCCAATGATGACTTCCTGTTCGCCGGGATGGATCAAATACTGTGAGCACTACTATCCGGATCAGCTCGCGCATCTGTCAAGCTGTAAATCTCCTCAGCAGATGTTCGGCGCGATCACAAAGACATATTATGCGGAGAAGATGGGTATCGCGCCTGAAGATATCGTATGCGTCAGCGTGATGCCGTGTACGGCAAAGAAATTTGAGCTTCAGAGAGACGATCAGTATGCGGCCGGAGTGCCGGACGTGGATATCTCCATCACGACGAGAGAGCTGGCAAGGCTCATCCGCAAGGTAGGCATCAATTTCCGCAGCCTTCCGGACGAAGGATTCGACGATCCGTTAGGCGAGTCCACAGGCGCTGGCGTGATCTTCGGAGCAACCGGCGGCGTTATGGAAGCGGCCCTCCGCACCGCGGTGGAAGAGCTGAGCGGCGAGACGCTTGAGAAACTGGACTTCACAGAAGTGCGCGGAACAGAAGGCATCAAAGAAGCCACATATAATGTGGCAGGAATGGATGTAAAAGTAGCAGTAGTATCCGGGCTTTCCAATGCCAAGATCATCATGGACAAAGTGCGCGCCGGAGAAGCAGATTATCACTTTATTGAGATCATGTGCTGCCCGGGCGGCTGCGTCAATGGCGGCGGCCAGCCCCAGGTACATGCGGACGTGCGCAACTTTGAGGATGTGAAAGCGATCCGCGCGAAAGCGCTGTATGACAACGACGCGGCAAAGAAGATCAGAAAATCTCATGAGAACCCGTCCATCAAGAAAGTATACAGCGAGTATCTCGGAGCGCCGGGAAGCGAGAAGGCGCATCATATCCTGCACACAACATACGTAAAACGTACAGTGAATTAAATCTGGATTTGTGCGGGAGACGGCCGAGGGATATGAGGTCCGAAAACCGTAGGTCGTTTTAAGACGTATTCGTAGCGGACCGGGGTGTGGTTCCGGCTCCGCTCCACGATTTGAGAAAAACTACAAAGGAAGGAAACAAGGCTAAAAGCAATTGCCACGCGGACGATTCGACTGCGCCTCAGGCATC
>DXCD01000003.1 GCA_019116185.1 Candidatus Mediterraneibacter stercorigallinarum | reverse complement strand
GGCAAAACATTGTTAAGGATTCATCAACTAGAATAATTGTACTAAAATGGAAACAAAAATTCAAGTACTAAATGCAAATTGTTGTAACAGCCATACAAAAGCATTCGGTCATTTTATCCATTGTCAGATTTTTATAAACTCTGCCCTGCGCTCTTTATATTCCGCATAGTAACGGAAGCCGCACATTTTCAAGATTTCTGCCGCTTTTTTAAATTCATATGCCACGTGCTCCGGCCGGTGCGCGTCAGCTCCGATCGTGACGATCTCTCCGCCCAGCTCTCTGTAGCGTTTCACCACGTCCGGATGGGGATTACAGAAGCCCAGGCCATACTTCAGGCCTCCTGTATTCATTTCCAGCCCTTTTCCCATGGAAATCAGCTTTCTCAGTACTTCATCGATCTCGTCAGCAAACTTCCGATAGGAGTACTCTTCCGCCTGATGCTTTCCATACCTGACTACATAATCCAGATGGCCGAGCGCGTCAAAATCCTGTACGCCTTCCAGGCAGCGCAGGCTCTCGACAAAAGCCTCTCTGTACGCCTCCTCGTCAGACCTGCCTTCAAACAGCTTTCCATAATAAGGATCCATCCTCCGGATCAAATGCACGGAACCGATCACATAATCAAAGGGATATGCATGAACCAGTTCCCGGTATCTGTCTCCCAGATGAGGCTGCAATCCGATCTCGATTCCGATCCGTACATCCAGCCTGTCTCTGTACTCTTCCCTGAGCGGCCCGAGCACTTTAAAATACTTTTCTGTGTCAAACTGAAACGGCGGGTTCTCTTCCGAGTACTCTTCCCCTTCCTGAGGCGGGAAATCCAGATCCATGTGATCCGTGATACAGACTGATCCCAGCCCGCGCTCCACCGCGGCGTCCAGCATGCTCCTCACCGGCGCCTCGCTGTCCGTCGAGAACTCTGTATGCATATGGGAATCACAAAAAATTCTCCCGGCCAATCTCATTTCTTCTTCTCTCACAGGATTGTTCCCCCTCCCAGCACATATTCACCGTCATAGAGTACCAGCGCCTGCCCCGGCGTCACTGCTCTCTGTGCTTCTTCGAAATGACAGACGATCTCGTCTTCCCCGGTCTTTTCCGCAGTGCACCATGCACCTTTGTGATTATACCGGATCTTGGCAAAAACCCGCTTCGGTTCTGTCAGGTCTTCCACTGACATAAAGTTCAGCCGGTCTGCGCGGACAGTATGGGTCAGGGACTCTTCATACGTACCGATGACCACTTCATTCGTCTCCGGGCGGATCTCCAGCACGAATGCAGGATACCCCAGAGCCAGTCCCAGCCCTTTGCGCTGTCCTACCGTATAGTGGATGATCCCTTTATGCTGTCCCAGAACACGCCCGTCCGGAGTCACGAAGTTCCCCTTGGGCAGTTCTCTGCCGTTTTTTTCCCGCACCGCGTCCTCGATAAAAGAAGCATAGTCCCCGTCCGGAATGAAACAGATATCCTGGCTGTCCGGCTTGTCTGCCACCAGGAGCCCGATTTTCTCAGCCATGGAACGGATCCCGTCTTTTGAGTACGCGCCGACTGGCATGAGCGTCCGTTTCAGCTGCTCCTGGGTCAGGTTATAGAGGGCATAGGTCTGATCCTTTTCCAGCGTGGCCGAACGTCTGAGCGCGTATCTGCCATTGGGCAGCTGCTCGATACGCGCATAATGCCCGGTTGCGATATAATCCGCGCCAATGGACAGGCTGCGGCTTAAAAGTGCCTCCCACTTCACATACCGGTTACAGGCAATACACGGATTGGGCGTCCGCCCGCTGAGGTATTCTTCCGTGAAATAATCGATCACATGTTCGCGGAATTCATTCTTAAAATTCATCACATAGTAAGGAATGTCAAGGGCTGCCGCCACGCGTCTGGCGTCCTCCACGGCGCTTAAGCCGCAGCATCCGCCGTTCTCTTCCACGGAACAGACATCCTCATCCTGCCAGATCTGCATGGTCACGCCGATCACATCGTACCCCTGCGCTTTCAGAAGACAGGCAGCAACCGAAGAGTCCACGCCCCCGGACATCCCGACGACTACTCTGCTCATCAGTACTCCTCTTCTTCCTCTTCCTCACCTTCGTGGATATCGGACTTCGGCTTCTCCAGTCCCTCGATCTTGATCCCGTTCTTCTCTGCATAATCCCAGAGTGCGGCATGGATTGCCTCCTCAGCGAGAAGGGAGCAGTGCACTTTCACCGGCGGAAGTCCGTCCAGCGCTTCCATGACCGCTTTGTTCGTGACCTGCATTGCCTCCTGGATATTCTTACCTTTCACCAGCTCTGTCGCCATGCTGCTGGTCGCCACTGCCGCTCCGCAGCCGAATGTCTTGAATTTCACATCGCGGATGACCTGGTTCTCGTCGATATCAAGATAGATTCTCATGATATCGCCGCATTTCGCATTTCCTACCGTACCGACGCCGCTGGCGTTCTCAATCTCGCCTACATTTCTCGGATGCTGAAAATGATCCATTACTTTTTCTGTATACATTGGTAAAATTCCTCCTGGTATTTTAAATTTTGCTTTTATTCTGCCGCTTAATTATTGCTCTATCTCAACTGCTGTTCCATCTTGTTTTTTCAAAAAATCTTCATAAAGGGGTGACATGTCACGGATCTCTTTGACGATCTCTTTCAGGCAGTCCACTGTGTAATCGATATCCTCTTTTGTCGTATCGCTGCTCAGCGTCAGCCGCAGAGAACCGTGCGCGATCTCATGGGGTAGCCCGATTGCCAGAAGGACATGGGAAGGATCCAAGGACCCTGACGTACATGCCGAACCGCTGGATGCACAGATTCCATTCAGATCAAGTTTGATCAGCATGCTTTCCCCTTCGATAAACCGGAAACTGAAGTTCGCATTGTTAGGGAGACGCTTCACCCGGTCTCCGTTGAGCCGGCAGTAAGGGATCTCATTCTCGATCCTGCCGATCAGGTAATCCCTGAGCTGTGTCTCTTTTTCTCCCCGCTCTTTCATAGAAGCAGCCGCCAGCTCCACCGCCTTTCCAAGACCCACGATGCCCGGCACATTCTCGGTGCCCGCGCGGCGCTTCCGCTCCTGGGCGCCGCCGTGGATAAAGGACCGAATTTTCACGCCTTTTCTGATATAAAGAAACCCGATTCCTTTCGGGCCATTCAACTTATGTCCGCTGGCACTGAGCATATCAATATTACACTCGTCTACATTAATGGGGATCTGCGCAAACGCCTGCACTGCGTCCGTATGGAACAGGATGCCGTGCTCCCGGGCGATTTTTCCAATCTCTGAGATCGGCTGGATAGTGCCGATCTCATTGTTTGCGAACATCACGGAGATCAAGATCGTATCCGGGCGGACCGCCGCCTCCACATCGTTCGGGTCTACAAGGCCGTTCTCGTCCACATCCAGATACGTCACTTCATAGCCATGTTTCTGCAGATACTCGCAGGTATGCAGGACCGCGTGATGCTCGATCTTGCTTGTGATAATATGTTTTCCCTTTGCAGCATAAGCTTCCGCTGCAGCGATCAGCGCCCAGTTGTCAGACTCTGTCCCCCCTGCGGTGAAATAGATCTCATTAGCTTTCGCCCCAAGGACTCCTGCGATGATATCCCTCTGCTTTGCGATCACCTCTTTATTTGCCGCGGCAAATCCGTACACGCTGGACGGATTCCCGTAATGTTCTGTATAATACGGCAGCATCGCTTCCACAACCTCTCTGGATGTCTTAGTCGTTGCCGCGTTGTCAAGATAAATCAGTTTTTCCATATCTGCCTCCATATATTCTCTGATCGTTGTTCAGTCTAGTTTTTGCATGACGCCCGGTCCATCCCGGCGCAGTTTTTCTTCCTGCTCTCTTCCACAAGCTGATCGAGCATAATCTCATCCACCGTCCGGCTGATACTCTCATTGATCCTCTGCCAGACATACTTGGTCACGCAGTGGTCGGCTGCTCTGCACTCTCCGTCCGGCTCAAGCCCCGCGCACTCCACTGGTTCAAGATTTCCTTCCAGTGCCCGGAGCACATCGCCCACAGAAATCTCTCCCATGTCCTTTGCAAGCACGTATCCGCCGCCTGCTCCTCTGATGCTTTTCACCAGGCCGGCTTTCTTCAGCATGGACATCAACTGCTCCAGATACCGTTCAGACAATTCCTGACGCGCGGAAATGCTGGTGATTGATACAGGCGCCTCTCCGCTGTACTGCGCGAGATCGATCAGGGCGCGCAGCCCGTATCTTCCTTTTGTAGACAGCTTCACATTCTCACCCTCTCCGGATTTATTCTATCTCCTAGTGTTTTACTGGGATTTGCTCTTGTAGGATATCACTCACTGCATGTTCTGTCAAGCCGTGAACCGACATATGCTGTAAAAAGTGTGCCATAAGAGGTGGCCGAATGTTTACAAAACACAAATTATTCCAGGGAGCTGTCATCCTGACTGCCGCCGGGCTGATCACCCGGTTCATGGGATTTTTCTTCCGCATCTTCCTAAGTCATGCCTTTGGGGAAGAGAACGTAGGGCTCTATCAGCTGATCTTCCCGGTGTATGCCCTCTGTCTCTCGATCAGCACTGCAGGGCTTCAGACCGCGGTATCACGCATGACCGCGGAGAAAGTCTCCCGCGGAAAAACAGAAGAGGCAGGGAACGCGCTCCGCATCGCTCTCTGCCTCACTCTCATCCTGTCATTTGCCGAGGTACTGCTGATCCAGCAGAATGCCGGCTTTATCGCCGAAACTTTTTTAGGAGACGCAAGATGCGCGGAAATGCTGGTCATCATCTCCTACGCGCTCCCCTGCGCCGCCGTCCACAGCTGCATCTGCGGGTACAGCTTCGGCATCCAGCAGACCAGACTCCCCGCATTAAGCCAGCTCATTGAACAGACCGGCCGCATCCTTTTTATACTCCTTCTCTTTATCTTCATGCAGAAAAGCGGACATATGCCTTCTATCCAGCTTGCCGCGGCAGGGATCGTGGCAGGGGAATTCATTGCGGCTCTCTTTTCCGCGCGTCTGCTCGCTGCCCAGAAACCCTTCAGGCGTATTCTGTCTCTTCCCTCACTGTCAGGCACTGTCAGGGAACTCTTCAGCCTGTCAGCGCCCCTGACCGCCAACCGGGCGGCAGTCACCCTGCTACAGAGCGTGGAGGCAGCCTCAATTCCCGCCTGCCTGAAGCTTTTCGGAATGACCGGCAGCGAAGCCCTAAGTACATACGGGGTGCTGACCGGCATGGCGATGCCGTGCATCCTCTTCCCCTCCGCAATCACAAACTCCGTGGGAACCGTGCTGATGCCTGCGGTCAGCGCCACCCAGGCTGCCGGGAACCGCACGGCGATGGTGAAACTCTTGAAAAAAGCCGTGGGAAGCTGTTTCATCCTCGGCCTGGGGTGCTGTCTGTTCTTCCTGATCTTCGGCAGCCTGATCGGAGCCGTTCTTTTCCACAGCAGTGCCGCCGGAAAGTTCATCCTTACTCTTGCATGGATCTGCCCGTTCCTATATACTAACACCGCCCTGATAAGCGCCATCAATGGCCTGGGAAAGACATTTTTCACTTTCCTGATCAATGTCACCGGACTGCTTGTCCGTATTGCAGGCGTCTTTCTCGCCATCCCACGGTTCGGCATACAGGGATATCTGTGGGGACTGCTGGCCAGCCAATTCATCATATCCGGGCTTGCCGCGGCCGTCCTTTTGACTAATACCCACATGCCGTCCTCCCGTCTGTAAACATCAAGAGAAGATATCCTGCCCATACTTTAAATCACCGAAAGAAACGCTTTCACAAGAATCGGGTTCACATACATTTCCAAAATAACTCCTACTGCCATAGCAAGGGATACAAACACCGTCTTCTGTCGGTTCCAACGGGGCTGAGAAACCGCATAACAGTGCCACAGCAGCACCACATATGCCGGAACATATAAGAGAAACTGCGGAAACAGCCCCACCATGCACAGAAGGCTTCCCTTGATCCCCATATTCAGCACTGCCGCAGATACCAAGATTCCTGCGGAAATGCCCGTCCAAGCAAGAAACATCACCGCGGAAACTTTACGTGCCTTTGTAAAAGACAGTCCTGCCAGCGCAAGAAACGGAACCACGCGGAGCCTCAGAAGATACCATATGTATTCTCGCGCATCTACGGCAGCCGACTGAAACTGTTTTAAAAAGTAATCACTGAAAATCCCCGGTTCAGCCATATATTTCCGGGCAATAAAATTCACATAAATAATGCCGAGCAAAAACCCCGGCATAAAGAAAACAAGGAACTGCTTTCGCGTACGAAATATCTTCATGGCGCCTCCTGGTATCACTTGGATTGTTCCGCCCCGTGACCGGAATGCCTCCGGTCCCGCCGGATATTTCATTATATGCCGGGGTCCGTCTTTTATACACTGTATTTTACTGCATAAGCCATAAGTGACGCGACTGTCTTCGCATCTTCAATCTCTCCTGTGAGGATTTTCTCCTTCAGTTCTTCAATGCTGTATGCCTTCAGATCAATAAACTCGTCTTCGTCCAGATGCTGTTTAGACGGAATCAGATCTTTCGCCACATACACTTCGATCCTCTCATTGCAGAAAGCAACTGTTGTCCGGAGCGTGATCAGCCACTCAAGGTTCTCACTCCTGTATCCGGTCTCTTCCTCCAGCTCGCGGGAAGCACATTCCCTGCCCGGCTCATCCTCTGCATCAAGCGCGCCTGCGGGAATCTCTAGTGTATATCTGTCAAGAGCATTCCTGTACTGCCTCACCATAAGGATCTTACCATCTGCCGTAACAGGAACAACCGCTGCCGCCCCTTTATGCTTGATAAAATCCCAGACCACGGTATGGTCTCCGTTGATCTCCATTGTATCCTGGTAGAAATCAATGATCGTCCCCTTAAATTTCAACTCTCTTTTCAAACGTTTGATCTGTTCACTCATCACTCTTCCTCCTCAAAAAGAAAGCCCTCGTCTTACGACAAGGGCTGACCTTTCATCTGTTGTTATGATCTCTTGCTATTTCGCGTAATCTGTGGCCCGTGACTCACGGATTACATTTACTTTGATCTGTCCGGGATACTCAAGCTCGAATTCAATCTGCTTAGCAATATCCCTGGCCATAAGCACCATATCATCATCAGATACCTGCTCTGGAACTACCATAACACGAATCTCTCTGCCTGCCTGAACGGCAAAAGATTTCTCCACCCCTTTAAACTGGTTGGTAATCTCTTCTAACTGTTTCAATCTGTTTGTATATGTTTCGATGGTCTCGCGCCTTGCGCCCGGCCGTGCCGCTGAAATAGTATCAGCAGCCTGCACCACGCAGGCAATCAATGTCTGCGGCTCCACATCACCGTGATGTGCTTCCACAGCATTAATGACAGTTGCGGACTCCTTGTATTTCCTGCAGAGATCCACACCTATCTGAATATGTGACCCTTCTACATCGTGGTCGATAGATTTGCCTATATCATGCAAAAGTCCGGCGCGCTTCGCCATTCTGACATCAATACCGATCTCACCCGCAAGAAGCCCTGCAAGCTGAGCCACCTCGATGGAGTGCTTCAGGGCGTTCTGCCCGTAGCTCGTCCTGAACTTCATGCGTCCGAGAAGCCGGATCAGTTCAGGATGGATTCCCGGCACGCCCACTTCAAGCGCGGCAGCCTCGCCCTCTTCCCTGATCATTGTGTCGACTTCTTTCTGCGCCTTCTCTACCATTTCCTCAATTCTCGCCGGATGGATACGCCCATCCACGATCAGCCTCTCAAGAGCGATCCTTGCGACTTCACGGCGGATCGGATCAAATCCGGACAAAACAACTGCTTCCGGCGTGTCATCAATAATCAGTTCCACGCCTGTAAGCGTCTCCAGTGTCCGAATATTCCTTCCTTCACGTCCGATAATACGCCCCTTCATCTCATCGCTCGGAAGCTGTACGACGGAGATCGTCGTCTCTGCTACATGGTCTGCGGCACATCTCTGGATGGCATTGACAACATATTCTTTTGCCTTTTTGTCAGCATCCTCTTTTGCCTGAGCCTCAAGCTCTCTGACCATTTTCGCAGTGTCATGCTTAACATCTTCTTCAACAGTTTTCAACAGATATTCTTTTGCCTGTTCGGAGGTAAGTCCTGAGATTCGTTCCAGTTCCTGTACACGTTTCTGACTCAGTTCTTCTACCTTGACTTCACGCTGACGCAGCTGTTCTTCTTTTGCTGTAAGCTTTGACTCCCGATGTTCCAGGACATCAGAGCGCTTGTCAACTGCTTCTTCTTTCGCGAGCACTCTTTTTTCATAGCGCTGCAGTTCCGCTCTTCTCTCCTTGGTCTCTTTCTCAAGATCATTCTTTGTCTTGATAGACTCTTCCTTTACTTCCAAAAGAGCTTCTTTTTTCGTTGTCTCAGCAGTTTTCACAGCATCGTCGATGATCTCCCTTGCCTTCGCTTCCGCATTCCCAATCTTACTCTCAGCATTCTTCTTCAGATTAGAAACCGTCACAAAATGAGATATGATCCCAACTATCAACGCGAGGGCCACGGCAATTACTATACATAAGCCTAAACTTAATTGCACAGGAGCACCTCCTTATTTAATTTTC
>DXCD01000206.1 GCA_019116185.1 Candidatus Mediterraneibacter stercorigallinarum | reverse complement strand
TTCAGCTGTTGTCAGACGATAGCGCACCGTAGACGCCGGCATGCCCGTCACGGCTGCAATATCTTTGATCTTCAGCTCCTGATAATACCGCAAGAGCACGATTTCTCTGTCCGGGGATTCCAGAGCCGCAAGGGCTTCCCGAATCTCGACCCGCTCTGCGGCATATTCCATATCTGAATCCGGCATGGGCTCTCCTTCTTCGCCGAGATCCCTCTCCACAGGGATTTCTCTGGGCTTCCTGTAATGATCCCGGATCACATTTCCCGCGATCACATACAGATAATTTTTTATTTTCCCATATTCACGGTAGCGCTCCACGTTTCTTAAAAATCTGAGGAACGTCTCCTGGGTAAGATCCTCGGCAGTCTCCCTGTGCCCCAGGTGACGGAAGCAGTAAGCGTAAATATCCGCATAATTCTCCCTGACAAGCCTGTCCCTGTATTCTTCATCATAAATGATCCGATCCGGTGATCTGTAATGAAACACGTGCGATTCCTTTCTGCAAAACTGGGTAATAAAAACAATTTGAAAGCTTTCTGTAAAGTATAACGGATGAAACGGAGAAAAAAACAAGACATGACTTAAAATTTTTAAGATAGCATCAAAAAGAAGCTGTCAGGAAATACTCCCGCACAGCTCCTTTACAAACTCTCTGTAATTCAAGTGTCAGATTTGCCTTCTGTCAGCTTCCTTCCTTTTTTTATCAGGTCTTCCAACGTATACGCAGGGTACACGCGAGTCTCCCCGCTTTCCGGATCTGATTTTATAATCGCCTTTGTTTCGGGCAGATAGGTTTTCATTCCGGGAATCGATGCAGTCTGAGTCCATTCCTCCATGGATATTCTTAATCCCTGCGTTTCGCCTGTCAGATCCCACAAATACATGATTTCATCTCCGCTCTCTTCCAGTACGTCAAATTCCAAATGTTCTCCCGCTCCTTGCAGGTGGAAGCTGCCCTCTTTTTTTCCGTTTTCCGTATTATAGACCGAAACTGTGTGGGCATCATCCCACAATAGTATATAGCGGTCTTCTTCGGTAAACCTGATCTCACGGATCATCTCCGCAGAGACATCCATTTCAATCTCCTGTTCCATTTTTCCATTCTCTGTATTGTAGATTCTCAAACAGCCGTCAGGATCCGCAGAAGCGAACCATGGTCTGACTCCACCAACGCATACAGCAGGACTTTCTTCCTCCCGGCAAATGCCTGCAATAAAATTCCACTCTTCCTTTTCCAAAGAAAAGATCGCATAACCGGAAAAATCATCGCCCCCAATATTTTCGTACAAAGTTACAACAGCACAGCCATTTCCGCCTATATGAAGGCATACGTTTTTGGGATCATCCAGATCACTTCCATAAATACTTCCCTCATAGGGAAGTACTGTACTTTTTTTCTCCTTTCCATCCACCCACCATGACAGAACATAGTCATAATTTTCCGAATCCAGGTCAATGTCAGCTGAAATCACAGGACTGCCCGGAGCCGTACACATATGACGACCGCCGAACTCATCCAGATCTTCATATCTGTAAAAGATTCCGTTCTCCATGTCATAGACCGACTCGCTGAAAATCAGCTCCTGCCCATCGTCAGAAAAGCCAAAAAACTCCATCCTGTTGATATCATCGTAATCCTCCGGTACCTCTGCCGATGATTTTGGTATAAATGTGGAAGCATCCAGAAACCACAGCACATCGCCATACAAATTCGCTGCAAGGATAATATCTCCTGACGGGAACGGATATATCCGATCCCAGCAATGTGTATAGTCAGAAGATATTTCTCCATTTTCGTCCGATATGGGAACCGTGTAATTCTTATCCATTGTTTTTCTTAAGATGACCACACTGCTGCTGTCATCATCCGGGATACCGAATACAAATTCTCCTTCCAGAACTCCACCTGACAAGGCATAGTTCAGGTCAATGCCGCTTGTCCAGGAATCTCCGTACTCATTTCTAAACTCCAGGGAATTGATATTAAGCGTACCGCAGCTGCCATTTTCCATAACCACCCGAAAATCCAGTTCTCTTCCATCTTTCCAGTGTGCACTCTGTACAGGAGCCGGCAGATTGTGTACGAGTTTAGCCTCTCCCGTATGGAAGCTGAAATAAATTGCACAGGTATCATAAAAACAGACAGCCGCATCTTGTCCCAAAAGATATAACGGCGACTCATCGTCTTCCACCAGTTCCATGTTATACGAATTCCGAATTGTAAATTTCATTTCCGTACAGGAATATATTGCAAATTCCATGCTTTTTTCATATATGTCTGTATATTCCGTCCAATATAAAAAAAGATCTTCCTCCGTGCAGAATTCTATCCGGATCTCTTCTGAAAAAAGCCCCTGCACTGCATAGTTTTCTTTTCCGATAAGTTTTCCATCAGCGGTGCCGAAGACCCATATTTCAAAACGATCCTCTTCATAATAATCAATAACAGCAGCAAAAAAACTCCCATCAGGTGAAAAACAGACATCTGAGACAGAAGTCCCTTCATCAACTATTTCCATATTCTCTGTCTGCGCCAGAATTTTTCCGGTAGAGGCAGAATAAAAACTGATCTTTTCATCTTCCTCTTCACCTTCTGTTTCATACTGTTCATACACAGCTATCATTTTCCCGTCTGGCGAAACCGCTTTCTCAATGGATGAAATTTGTTTATAGTCAATACGATTCTCCTCTGCTCCGGTCCTCGTATTCAGGAGAATCATTTCCGAAAACCCGTCACACAGAACCATATTCCCATTTTCCGGAAGAAAGAGCACACCCTGCTCTCCTTTTACTTCCTCCAGCACTCTCTCCCATTTGCAGATCCCGTTTTTTCCGTCATATCCTCTCACACAGCCAAATTCATCAACGGTGACAGCCAGACTGCCGTCTGATGACACTACAATATCGGCTATTGGTGTATCCTGCCGAATCATACAGTCCACACGCATCTCTTTGTCACAATATGCATAAAGAGCGTTGCTCAGAGCATACTCAGCCGCGGCAGACGCCGGACGCCTGTCATCGTCCCCCTGCGGCAGTGCTGCCAGCGCACTCTCCACTGCGGCATAACGGTCCCCATCCTCCAGGTACTGCGCACTCAGCAGAGCGAGCGCATATGACTCATTTTTCTGTGAATGACGGTATTGTTCTTCTATGTCCGCATTCTTTTTTACAAGCATGCCTGCAAATACAGCAGCGATCACTGCGGCTCCGCCCAGCAAAGCTGATATTCTCTTTTGCCGGTATCTTTTCTCACGCTGCCACAGAGCGTCATATGGGCATCCAAGTATAGCCGCCGCAAGGCGTATAAATTCATTTTGTAATTTTCTCAGGACAACTGCCACATTATCTCCTGAAATGTTTGCTGCAAGCGGCTCCACCTCCCGCATTGATCCATCAGCCGAATCGCGCTGATGTGTCAGTAACTCAGGGAAAGACTCTTCCGGCGTACCGTACGCAAGTACAGCAAGAATATGACTCCCGTCATGATGCTCCTGAAAATACTCAATCTCTCTTCTGACCCACATGGACTTTGGTGTCTCCGGGGTGCAGATCACAATCAAAAAATCAGATCTATCCAAAGCTGTATAAATATCAGCATTAAGGTCGCTGGAAATAGGCAGTTCATCCTCGTCACGGAACACCTTTCCCAGCCTCTTTGCTCCATTTTTTCGGAACCTCAACGGTACGCGGTAATGTTCCAGCAATCGATGCAGTCTTTTGGCTACTGCAGTGTCAAGTTTCATATGTCTGTAGCTGATAAATGCAATATAACGGTTATCTGTCATGATTCTTGCTCTCCTGTCGTTCAGCCATCTGTCCTCACGGTCATTTTTCCGGAAAATCCTGTGTCTGCTGGCAGGTCAATCCTGATTATTACTCCGTCTCGCAGGACTTCGATCCAACGGTCCTGCTCCTGATCCAGCAGTCTGGAAAAATGGTTTTCCCCTGCGATCCGTTTTCCCCGCACGCCAATGATCAGGTCTTTGACCTGGAGTCCGACCGCCTGTGCCTCTGTTGTCACCGCAGTGACTTCGATCCCGCTGTCCACTGAAATATTCTCAAGGAATTCATTCAATACAGTCTCATCAATTTGCCCCCTCCAGGAAAGTGCACTCGCGGAAGTCATCCATGTGGAGACTGTACTTTCGATCACATCCTCCTGCGCACCCATCTCCTTCAATCCGGCGATCGTTTCATCTGCCTTTGCAGCCGCATTTTCTGCATCCCCGGAAAGCAAAGCCATGGTAATCTCTGACCCGGCAGTCACTGTACTCATATAGGGAAACTGTCCCGCTGAGAGAAGATCATCCATATACTCCGATGTTCCGCTCTCGAGAAGATCCGCC
>DXCD01000205.1 GCA_019116185.1 Candidatus Mediterraneibacter stercorigallinarum | reverse complement strand
CGCGCGGCTTTCCATCCAGTTCCATGATCTTTCCGTCTTCTACTCTGACGGAGGGCTTTGGATCATAGGGACTGCTCATTGCCACAAATCCCATTTCCGGCCATTCATTGATGTAGCCGTCCAGATTGACCGGACGGGCATCCAGTGTTTCAATTCTTTTTGAACGTTTCATAGTGTTTTACTCTCCCTGCGGAAAACTATATATTGGTATGTTTTCGGACGTCTGCTCCTATATATGTATGAGCAGACATTTCTACAGGTAATTATACTATAACCACAGGAAAATAGCAATATAAGAATCAAACAATACGGCAGAAAACCACAAAAGACAAAAAGGAAAACCACAAAAAACCACATAGGAAGATGTTCTGGAAGATACGGTCAGACTGATGCTATAATGAAACTGTGGACAATAAGCAGGATCTGCCGAAAGAGTAACAGAAAACAGCAGATGCCAATGTGCAGAATGGAGAATATTTATATGAGAAGAGAGATTGAAATAAAGATGAAAGAAGCAGCAGAAGATATTTTCTGCCATCCGGAGCTGTCGCTTCAGGAAAAGTGCTCTTCCCGAAGGCTGGCGGAGTTTTTGGAAAGTGAAGGATTTGCGGTGAGCTGGGGGCTTGCAGGATTTGAGACGGCTTTTATGGCAGAATGGGGCTGCGGCACCCCGGTTATCGGATTCCTTGCAGAGTATGACGCGCTTCCGGGGCTCGCGCAGGAGTGCGTGCCCCGGCAAAAAGGAAATGGCGGTCCGGGACATGGCTGCGGGCATAATCTGCTGGGAAGCGCGTGCGCGGGAGCGGCATGCAGCCTCAAAGACCGGATGGAACAGGAGGGGATCAAAGGCACGATCCGCGTATACGGCTGTCCGGCGGAAGAGATCGTGGTCGGGAAGATCCGGATGAATGAACAGGGGGTTTTTGATGATCTGTCAGCCGCGGTGACGTGGCATCCTTTTGACAGAAATCGGGTGAGTTTTGACATCTGGCAGGCACAGGACATCAAAAACTATAAATTTTACGGAAAGGCGGCTCATGCGTCTAAACATCCCGAGATGGGAAGAAGCGCTCTTGACGCGGCAGAATTGATGAATGTGGGCGTGAATTATCTGCGGGAACATGTGGCGGATGACGTGCGGATGCATTATACGTATACAAATACAGACGGGCCGGCCAATATCGTGCCTCCTTATGCGGCCACGAATTATTTTATCCGGTCCGGGAAATGGGAGCGCACAGAAGACGCGTCAAAGCGCGTGGATGACTGTGCCAGGGGCGCGGCGCTCATGACGGGAACCCGGGTTGAGATCGAGCGGGTGACGTGCAATAAAGAAATGAAAGTAAACCGCGTGCTGGCAGAAACCTTCTATGAAGAAATGAAGAAAATTCCTGTGCCGGTATATACAGAAGATGAACTTGATTTTGCGGCAGAGATTACAAAGAATGCCGGTTTGGGAACAGGTGATCCCGCGGATTTGTTTGGCGGTCTGGAGCCTCTTGAGGATGAGCCCGTGCCGCTGGCGATCGGCACTGACGTGTCAGACGTAAGCCATACCGTGCCCACGGTGATGCTCAGCGCGGCATGTATGTGCAAGGGAACGCCGCTCCATCACTGGGCAGCGACCGCTCAGGCAGGAATGAGCATCGGGCAGAAAGGGATGGCCTATGCGGCAGAATGTATGGCTGCCGGCGCGTATCGTCTGATGACCGAACCGGCGCTGCTGGAGAAGGCATGGGAAGAGATGTGAATCAGGACAATTGAACAAATACGAATTCGTCTGCAGTGGACAGTTCTTTTTGAAACTCATATCCGAGTTCATGAAAATTCACGATTTCTTCTGCGTGTTCGATCTGGTTTTCAGCCATCCAGCGGACCATTTCGCCCCTGGCGATTTTTGCCTGGGTTCCTTTCATTTTAACTTTCCCGTTTATAATTTCACCGAAAATGCAGGTGACACAGCGGGGACGGGCTGAGACAGCTGATAGCTGTGAGGCTGACAGATGCCCGGTATTGTCAGAAGAATCTTTTGCTATCCAGGGAAGGACTGCCCTGCTGTATTCGCCGGAGGCAAGGTTGACGAGTTCTGTCGTGCCCTCCAGGAGGAGTTCGCGGTACAGGCTGCTGCCCCAGTAATCATACAGGTCTGCTCCCTTATCTGTTTTCAGCTTTGCCTGCATTTCCAGCCGGTAGGGGATCACTCTGTCCGCAGGGGCGAGGATGCCATAGAAGCCGGAGAGAATGCGCAGATGGGAGAGAACATACTCCCACTGAGAGTCCGTGAAGACCCGCGGGGAAATGTGCTGATACTGGATTCCCTCGTAGGAGAGCAGAGCAGGGGTAAGCGCCCGGTCTGGAGAATATGTATGAAGCCGTTCGTAATTCTGCTCTGCAAGCCGCTGGCTGCATTTCCACAGGTCTTTCAGCTCTGCCGGATCCAGGGCCTTCAGGCGGGCGTGCAGTTCCAGCGCCCGGTCAAGGAAGATGGGATCCGTCAGTTTACAGGGATGATCCTCTGTTACATTCATTTTTTTTGCAGGGGAGATTATGATCTTCAGCATGGCAGTACCTTTCATTTTTTAATTATGGATCGAGTATAACACATATGAAAAAGAAAGGACAGCCTGCGGAAAAGAAAGGAGAATATCAATATGAAAAAGAAAATTGTTTTGGGATCTGCCTCCCCGCGCAGAAGGGAGCTTTTAAGCCAGATCGGCGTTGAATTTACAGTCAGGGTCAGTGATAAGGAAGAAGTATATCACAGTGATGTGCCGGAAGAGATCGTGAAAGAGCTGGCGCTTATGAAAGCGGAAAATGTGGCGGAAGATCTTGCGGCTGACCTGAAAGCCGCTGACAGCAGTGAACGGGACGGAAAAATGGAAAATCCCGGAGCGGAAGAACTTAAAAATATGGTGATAATCGGTGCGGATACGATCGTTGTGCTGGATCGAAAGATATTGGGGAAACCAAAGGAAGAGGAAGACGCGTTCCGCATGCTGAGGGCGCTTCAGGGAAGAGCGCATGAGGTGTATACCGGCGTGGCGGTACTTGATTATGACAGTGATGGCAGGCTGCGTACAAAGAATCATGCAGTAAAGACAGAAGTATATGTGCATGAGATGACAGATGAGGAGATCCGCGGCTATATTGCCACGAAAGATCCAATGGACAAGGCTGGATCGTACGGGATTCAAGGCTGTTTTGCAAAATATATTGACCGGATCGACGGAGACTATTATAACGTGGTCGGGCTTCCGGTATCCTTTGTATATCAGGCGCTTAAAGATATGGAAGCACTGTGAAAGCGCAGGAAAAGATATTGTGAAATTACACTTGAATAATCATCAATCATCTGAATTATACGGCTTCCCACAGGGAATCCCCGTGTTCCCTGAGCCATCTTCGCGCAGCGCGGTAATCGGGCAGTACGGCTTCCACGACCGCATAGAAAGCTTTTGAGTGATTCATCTCCCGGCGGTGGGCGAGTTCATGGACAACCACATAGTCCAGAACTTCTTCCGGGGCGAGGATCAGACGCCAGTTAAAGTTCAGGTTGCCTTTGCTGCTGCAGCTTCCCCAGCGTGTCTTCTGCTCGCGGATGGAGATCCGCCCGTAGGAGACATTCATGATTCTTGCGTAATAAGCGGTCTTTTTCGCAAAGATATCTCTTGCGATGGAAATATATCTGGCGCGGTCCTTTTCAGAGAGAGGAGAGCGCTGCTGTGAAGGATGCAGTTCCTTTTGCTTCTCAAAGCGTGACAGGTGTTTCAGTACCCAGTCTTCCTTCTGGCAGAGGAAACTGTCGATAAAACTGCGGGAGCAGCGTTTCGGTGCGCGGACAACGACCTTACCGTCCGGTGTGACCTGGATGGCAGCGGTTCTGCGGCTGCTGTATATAATTTCATATTCAAAAGGATGTTTCATGGAAATCACCTCGTTTTCAGCGGATAATTGGTATGGGTTAAATTTTGTTGATGCCGTGTCCGGCATGACGCATAGCTTTCTGTCCGGTGGGATGCAGCAGTAAAAAGGGAATGGGAGATATTATTTGACACAGAATGAAATATTGACTATAATATACCTAACAAGACAGCCAGTAAGGGAGGTCAAGGCTCCCCGCCTGGCAAATAATGTTTAGCTAATAGCCGTCCATTCTTTACCAGAGAGCAGGGCGGCTGTTTTCTATGTGTGTATGTCAGGATCGCAATGATCAGTAACGCTATGGATATGATTATCTGCAATTCTTCATAAGTACTCATAGACATCCCCTCCTGTGCAAGACTCAGGCGGAGAACCACAGCCGCTCTACCAGCTGCCTTGGTAAGTATATTATTGTCAATGCGCGGTGTGTCCAATTTTGGACTGAGCTATTTTTTGCCATTCTTTTAGTACAGTTCGCTCTGCGGTATCAGGCGTTTCGGCGGTATCATATGCCATGAATTCATCAATGCGCATATCGAGCCCCTTTGCCATCTTTTTAAACCTCCAATAATATTAAAACACGAAAAAAAAGTATTTGTAAATACGAAAAATAGTATTGACAATCAGCGCGAAACAAAGTAATACGCATGAAAGTATCAGCCCTGTATGCAGGAAGACGCAGAACAGGAAAAAGCCCGAAAATACGCTGCTTTTGGTCTGCGGCAATTTGCGGTTCTTTGAGAG
>DXCD01000024.1 GCA_019116185.1 Candidatus Mediterraneibacter stercorigallinarum | reverse complement strand
ACCTGAGCCACATCCCCGCCCGCCACGAATACGTCTTAAAATATACTACGGTTTTCGGACGTTTCACTTACCAGCGGTCTCCCCCACAAATCCAGATTTTACTATCGCTTTAAGAGTTTCAGTTCTTCTTTTTCTTCTTTACTCACCCGATACGACTCGCGTATTTTCTGGATCGCCTTATTATGGGTGAAATCATCCATGTGGTTATTCTCCAGCAGCGCTCTTGTCTTTTCCGGGAATTTCACGTAGCATACCTGCAGGGTCCATGCCACGCCCATTTTCGTATAATATCCGTCGTGCCGGACTGTATCGCAGATCTCCAGAATCTCATCAATATGGGCTTCGTCCACGAAATGGGACATCATGGCAACGATCATGAACCGAAGTTTGAATTCATCATTACTGTCTTTGTAGGTCTTCAGGTAATCGAACCAGTAATCCGGATCTTTCTTCATGAACTTATAGCTGTTCACACAGCTGTCGCAGACTGCCCAGTTTCCGATCTTCGGCACAAATTCATCCAGGCATTTTCTCCGCTCGTCCCGCTCCATTTTTGCATATGCGATAACAAGCCCCTGAAGCATGATCTCCTCATGGATCGAATCCGGTCCGATCTTCTCCCGCGCTTCGTCAAGGTAAGTACGAAAATCTTCTTTTGCGAGTCCTTTTGCAAGTTTTCTCATAGCAGGAAGCCGGATGCCTATGACATGTTCCACCCCTGGGATGAGCTTCTTATTAAACTCTTTATAGTCCTCTTCTGCCAGCCCGTACAGCTTTTCTCTGATTTCTTCCAGCATTTGTCTCCTCCAAAAAGGCTTCCCGCCTGTTCCCAGACCGGAAGCCTTTTATTTGCGCTTACTTATTCAACATCTGTTTCTTATTATAGAATAGAGTCTGCCCTATTTTTCTTTACTCTTCAGGTATTCGTCAATACCTTTTGCCCCGGCTTTTCCCGCGCCCATGGCAAGGATAACCGTTGCGGCTCCTGTAACGGCATCTCCGCCTGCGAACACGCCTTCTTTTGAAGTCTGTCCGTTTTCTTCGTCTGCAACGATACATTTTCTGCGGTTCGTCTCCAGACCTTTTGTGGTGGAAGAAATGAGCGGATTCGGTGATGTTCCGAGGGACATGATCACTGTGTCTACCTCGATATCATACTCTGATCCCGGGATCTCAACCGGACGTCTTCTTCCGGATGCATCCGGCTCGCCCAGTTCCATTTTGATCACAGTCATGCTCGTGATATTTCCGTTTTCATCCACATTGATCTTCTTCGGATTTGTGAGGAGATCAAAGATCACGCCTTCTTCTTTTGCATGATGTACCTCTTCTACTCTGGCAGGAAGTTCTGCCTCGCTCCTTCTGTATACGATATGCACGTCAGCGCCGAGACGAAGCGCTGTTCTTGCCGCATCCATAGCCACGTTTCCGCCTCCGACGACAGCGACTTTCTTTCCGGCAGCGATTGGAGTGTCATAGGAGTCGTCAAATGCTTTCATCAGGTTGCTTCTCGTCAGGTATTCATTTGCAGAGAACACCTCGTTCGCATTCTCTCCCGGGATACCCATGAACATCGGAAGCCCTGCTCCGGAACCGATGAATACAGCCTCAAAGCCTTCCTCTTCCATGAGCTGGTCAATGGTCGTAGATTTACCGATAACCACATTTGTCTCAAATTTAACTCCGAGCTCTTTTACCTTCTCGATTTCTTTTGCAACGACTTTCTGCTTCGGCAGACGGAATTCAGGGATACCGTACACGAGCACGCCGCCAAGCTCATGAAGCGCTTCGAATACAGTCACGTCATATCCCAGCTTCGCAAGGTCTCCTGCGCAGGTCAGGCCCGCCGGGCCGGAACCGATCACAGCCACTTTGTGACCGTTCATCTTCTCTGCACCTACCGGCTTAATATCATTTTCAAGCGCATAATCTGCCACGAATCTCTCCAGCTTGCCGATGGATACCGGCTCGCCTTTGATGCCGCGGATACATTTACCCTCGCACTGAGACTCCTGGGGGCAGACACGTCCGCAGATCGCGGGAAGCGCGCTGGACTTACCGATCACTTTGTATGCTTCTTCAATATTTCCGGCTTTTACTTCCTGGATAAATGCCGGGATATCAATAGATACCGGGCATCCCTGGATACATTTTGCATTCTTGCAGTTTAAGCACCTTGTCGCCTCGTCCATTGCTTCTTCCATATTATAGCCAAGGCAGACTTCATCAAAATTTGTTGCACGTACTTTCGGATCCTGTTCCCTAACAGGTACCTTTTTTAACATATCAGCCATTATTCGTCACCTCCGCAATGTCCGCATCCGCCGTGATGTGTATCGCCCTCCTGAAGCTTGAGCATCGCACGGCCTTCTGCTGTCTTGTACATCTGGCTTCTCTTCATCGCCTGGTCAAAATCTACAAGATGTCCGTCAAATTCCGGTCCGTCCACGCAGGCGAATTTAATCTCATCGCCTACCTGAAGACGACAGGCTCCGCACATTCCCGTCCCGTCTACCATGATCGGGTTCATGCTGACGATCGTCGGTATTTCCAGCTTCTTTGTCAGCAGGCAGACGAATTTCATCATGATCATCGGCCCGATGGCAACACAGACATCGTACTTATTTCCATTATTTACAAGCTCTTCTACCATTGTGGTAACCATTCCGGCATGTCCATATGTACCGTCATCTGTACACGGATAGTAATTGCCTGCAACTGCTTTCATCTCATCTTCAAGGATCAGCATGTCCTTTGTCTTCGCGCCTACGATCACATCCGCGTCAATCCCATGCTCATGCAGCCATTTCACCTGCGGATATACCGGTGCCGCGCCGACGCCGCCTGCCACAAAAAGCATCTTTTTGTTCTTCAGTGTTTCAATATCCTCATGGACAAACTCTGACGCGCAGCCGAGCGGACCTGTAAAGTCCCGGAAATAATCTCCTTCTTTCAGCGCGCCCATCTTTGTCGTAGAAGCTCCCACTTCCTGCACGACAATAGTAATCGTCCCTGCCCCTCTGTCATAGTCACAGATAGTCAAAGGAATACGCTCGCCTTTTTCATCCATTTTTACAATAACAAACTGACCGGGCTGGCAGTGCTGTGCCACACGCGGCGCATGCACATCCATCAGAAAGATTTTGTCCGCCAGTTTTTCTGCTTTCATTATCTGATACATGGTCATCCTCCTCGTCTAAAATCACTCTTTCACTATAATACGCTAAATTGTGCGGTATGGCAAGCAAAAAGATAGGGATAAGCAAACGCTTATCCCTATTATTACATAATTTTTAATTTGATAATGGATTCATCGCTTATGAATTCTTCTGTCTGCCCTTTCCTGCTGTCAGCATCAATGCCCCTCCGGCTATCACCGCTGCAAACAGCCATCCAGCTGCATTTCCACTGTCACCCGTAGCTGCTGCTTTATCCGCATTATCCTTCGGTTTATCTGTATCGGATGGTTTGTCCGTGTCTGTCGGCTGATCCTTGTCAGGACCTTTGTCATCTGTCTTGTTCTGCAGCGCCTCTAATGCTTGATTCAGTTGCGCATAAGCTTCATCTACGCTCTCCTGAACCGCGTTCTCATCCAGATATACAGCTTTTGCATCCTGGAGTACGGCTTTCAATGCTGTTACAGACTCTTCCGTGTAGCCGCTCAGATCCATATTGTCTACCCGGCTGATTAATTCGCCAAGAGCAGTTTTGTCTGCTTCAGGCTCCTCTGTCTTTGTGGAAGGAATGATCTCATAAATCACCGGTGCCGGATTTCCTTCATGGAATGTGAGTTTTATCTCCATCACCGTATCATTGATCTTTAACTCTGCCAGGGCTGTATCCAGCGTACCAACCTCTTTCCACTCATCAGAATCCGCAGTCCGTATTGATACTGATGCGTTACAGATCGAACTGCCATCCTGCAGGATACGGAGAGTTCCGATATCTGTTATACGGGAAGTGTGATAAATAAGATAATCACCTTCTTCCACAGATTCCGGAGCATAGGCAGTGGAAAGATCCCTGTCTGCTGCAAATACGTGGTCATCGCCCTTGGATGCTTCTGTCACGATCACCGTGTCATCTCCTGCCGCGACTGTGGTGTTGAATTCCACTTCAAACAGCTGAATCCAGCTGTTCTGGGATGCATTGCTTGTAAAACGGAAATATCTGGCCATTGCACCATCTGCATTATTCGTTGTCATATATTTCCCGTTGATTGTCTCATATGTAATTGCTCCAATATCAGTCCACTGTGTTCCATTAGTAGAAATCTGTACAGTTCCATTATTGAAGCTGTCTGTAATATCAAAATAGCCTTTGATATCATAAAGCGGCATTGTCTTTCCGAGGTCTACCTGGATATAACTTCCGGCGGAAGGAGCTGCATTGGACCAGAATTTCGTATCCATATTTCCGTCCAGTCCGTTCTCGATTGCGTATGTCTGGTAGGTTCCCATGGATGTAGATATGCTTGGGCTTGCCTTATATACCGGCGTCACTTCCAGGCTGCTGATATTCAGCGCCAGGACATCTTCTGCCGTATTTACAATTCGGATAAACGCGGCAGCTGTCTGAGTATTCATAATCAAGACTCCGTCTTCCACAGCTGTCTCTGCCTCTGTCCACTCCAGTCCGTTCAGGCTTGTCTCCATTACGAGCCCCTCAGTCACATCTGCTTCCATCGTAATACTGCTGATCTGTATTGCCTTCGGGAGCGCGATTTGGAGGGCTTCACCCGGATCCAAAGTCACTGCCGCATCGCTGACAATGTATTTTCCCTGATCCTGGCTCACTGTACACTCAACCATGCCGTCCGCGTCTGATACCTCTGTCTCAAACTGTTCGAATGCGGACTCATTGATCCGTGTTTCTGCTTCATTCAGGATGCTGGTAACAGCCGGTTTCAGATATTGGGTTCCCACGGCTGCCACGCTCTCTTTTGTCCCGCTGTCCTCCAAACTTACAATGATGTGGTTATTCGAGTCATTCAGCGCTTCCAATGCC
Source organism: Candidatus Mediterraneibacter stercorigallinarum (assembly GCA_019116185.1). Taxonomy (GTDB): domain Bacteria; phylum Bacillota; class Clostridia; order Lachnospirales; family Lachnospiraceae; genus Mediterraneibacter; species Mediterraneibacter stercorigallinarum. Next base: position 2,973 of record DXCD01000024.1, on the reverse strand, counting down.
TTTGCATTACAGCTGACCCATTCTGCCAGATCGCCTTCTTCTGCTGCAAACAGCGCGCGGATTGCATTTTCTCCCGCAACGCCAAGTGATGCATAGGCTTCTCTGTGCTCATTGATTTCTTCCAGAAGATTCTCATTGTTGATCTCTGCCAGTGCCGCGGCGTCTTCCTGGATCTGAAGGAACTTATCCAGCAGCGCCTGTGCCGGAGAGTTAATATCTGTACCCTCTGCAATCGCAGTATTAAGAGCGTCGATCAGCTCCACGCTGTTCCATGACTCATTGTAAAGGAACGGTCCGCTGGATCCGCCGTCGTCGCTGAGATACGTGACGTCCTCAGCAAAATGCTTGAACGCGTCGCTTGCCTCCGGCACCAGCTCCTCGATTGAGCGTTCCCAGCTGCTCTGATAATCAAAGCTGTCCGTATTCCATGTATAGTCTGCAATGCTGTACAGCGCCACTTTAGAAGCGTCCGCCTGCTGCATCGGATTAGAGAAAAATCCGGTTACATTATCAAGGTCTGTGCTCAGATTATGCAGCGGAGCCATCAAAAGCCTGCCGTCACAGTAATCATTTACCGGATAATTCCACCATACAGCAAGGTCTCTGTCCACTCCTGTCCATGTCTTCGGCCATTCGTAGACTTCTCTCGATATATTTGACATCGTAGCCGCGCCTGTCCACATGATCTGAATATCACTGTGAAGGTCAGCCATATACGGCCTGAAATAGCTTACGCTCGGCCCCCACGCTGAATTGTACCGCGCGGCAACCACGATCAGAGGTCTTACATCTCCTTTTTCCTTCACGAACTCATCATCGATCCGGTTGATAAAAGCTACCTGAGCCGCTCCATTAGTCCAGTCATTCGTGTCATCGAACAGCACGCCGAACTGGCGGACGCCAAGGTCATAGAGCTGTTCGTATTTGTTGATCAACGCCTGGAAATCTGTGTCATTAAACTGCAGGGTCGCTCCGGGATGAATGGTCCAGCAGAAGTTAAAGTTATTGTCATGTCCTGCCTGTGCAAGTTCTGCGATCTCCTGCGCTTTGTCATCCGGATACAGTTCTTTCCAGTCTGCCCTGTGGTACGGATCATCCTTCGGTGCGTAGATGTATGTATTCATCTTGTATTTTGCCGTGTCTTCCATCAGGCTCATACGCTCTGAATGGGTCCACGGATAGCCATAAAATCCTTCGATGTATCCGCGGAACTCAATCTCCGGATAATCCTCTATGGTCACTTCCGCGATTCTGCCCGCTTCAGTCCTCTGCTGAATCATCTGACGCAGCGTCATAACGCCATAATAAGCTCCGTCAGCGTCTTTTCCAATAATCGTAACATCTCCGTTGGCATTCTCGCTGCCCGTAGATGTAAGAACATATCCCTCGCCATGTTCCAGAGCAGCGCTCTCCACCTCGCCGCACTCTGCACAGTGATCTTTGGATGAAGAGAGAATGATGTTAGACTTCGTGTCATCATACTCTCCAACGGAATATGTATAGCCGTTCTCTGTCAGCATTTCCTGAAGCTTCGGAAGAGTTGCTTCCTCCTGTTCTCCGTGGAGAACGATATTTACCTCAGCTGTCAGGCTCATGCCGTCATCTGACAAATATGTCTCTGCCTGCGGCTTCGGATAAATATCAGCCCTGACCGCTTCCGTCTCTGCGGCCTGCGTTTCTTCCGCGTGAAAAGCTGCCATTCCGCCGCCCATGCCGGTTACGACCATGGAAAGCGCAAGCCAGCCGCAGATGCTCTTTCTGCATAACTTCTTTTTCATGATTTCCTCCTTTTTCCTTTGCAGATCACAAGATCTTGTGTATAAAAAAGACCTATAATCCCACTCATAGAACTATTTTAAGTGCCTTACCATTTTTTGTCAATCACAGACAATAGCAATTGTTATTTTTAAGTATTTTTTGTTATTATGCATAACTGAAACATATCATCCATTTTAATCAGATCAGTTCCTCAAATACTCCCTCCATTTTCTTTCATCCGCTTCTGCTTCTTTGACCAAGCCCAATTTGCGATATACTTTCGCTCTGCTCTTATAAGTGAACCTATATTTGGGGTTCAATTCTATTGCTTTCGCATAATCATCTAATGCGTTTTCATAATTTTTCAGTTCCGCGTATATATCTCCTCTTCCCGTGTATAGCCTTGGGCTAAGTGAATCAAGCCGGATTGCTGACTCACAATCCTCCAAGGCTTTATCATATAACTTTAACTTCTTATACAAACCTCCCCTGCTTGAAAATGCAAAAGGATTCTTCGGATTCAGCTGACACGCTTTATTGTAATCGTCTAAAGCTTGATCATATTCTTCCAGCAGTTCATATACCGCTCCTCTACATTGATAAGCCTCGGCATATCGTGGATTTAATGCAATCGCTTTATCATAACTTTCAATCGCTTCTCTATATTTATCTTCGACATAAAAGTCCCAGCCTTCCGAGCAGTAATCGTATGCAGTCATCTCATCCTTTTCTTTTCTCTCTTCTCTCTCCTCTGCCTCGTTTTTATTAAACTCTTCAAGTCCTTCGCCAAGCTTTTTCGATCCTTCTTCTTTTCCTTTTTCTTCCAGCTTTCGGATCTGTTCTCCATAGCGGGTCATTCTGCGGTTCATTTGTTCCCCCAGATATTCCATTGTTTTTCCTGGAGTAATCTGGTCAGGGCACATTTTATTCCCAAGGATCAGCATAATATGGTCAAATCCTTCAGTCTGAACTAAATAGCCGTTTTTATCTGTCATCAGATTTCGGATATTCTCTCCCGGAAGTCCATATTTGTCCATGTAGCACCAGTAAATCCCTTTTGTCAGGTTAAGATCCTCTTCCTCCAACAGGCTCATCAGGCTCTGATCCCCGCCGCCGTATCCGATCACCACCGGGGTGTATATGTGGAAAATCTCCCTCAACACTTTCTTCCAGTTTCCTTTCAGCCCCGTTGTATCTTCTGGCTCATTCAATGGG
>DXCD01000204.1 GCA_019116185.1 Candidatus Mediterraneibacter stercorigallinarum | reverse complement strand
CGTCCACTGTTCAATTGTTTTTAGCCGTGCTTCCTGCCTTTCTAGACTTTCCCAGATTACGGATCAGGAACCGAAGCCACACATCCGCCCTCTGCGAATACGTCTTGGAAAACCCCCGCTGTTTCCGGATGTTTTACTCCATCAAAGTCTCCCCGACAAATCCAGATTTTTAGATTCATTAACAGTAGCCCCTAGAATCGGAAATCTCTTCTGTTGTCCTGCTCGATCAGTCGGAGGTTCTCAAGGACGACTGCTCTTGCCTTTTCATTGGGCACGTTCAGTACCTCTTTATCGATGAGCTTATCGCCGATCGCTTTTGTCTCGGGCGAAGCGTAGTCCATCAGATACTCTTTTAATGTCATCAGTGCGTTCGGATGGCAGCAGTTCTGGATCTGCCCGCTCTTGCACAGAGACATGAAACGGTCACCCGTGCGTCCCTCGCGGTAGCATGCCGTGCAGAAGCTGGGGATATAGTCCATCTCCATGAGCCAGCGTACGACTTCATCCAGCGTGCGGCTGTCGCTGACATCGAACTGTTCGGATTTTTCATCTTCCGGCTCAGGCTCGCAGTAGCCGCCCACGCTCGTCCTTGAACCGCCGCTGATCTGGGAGATGCCCAGATGGAGGACACGTTCTCTTGTCTTCTGATTTTCCCTTGTGGAAATGATCATGCCTGTGTAGGGAACTGCGATGCGGATGCAGGCAACGATCTTGGCAAAGGTATCGTCGTCGATTCCGTTGTCAAAGTCTTCCGGGTCGATATCATCTGCATGCTTTAACCTTGGCACGCTGATCGTGTGCGGTCCCACGCCGAACGCTGCTTCCAGATGCTCCGCGTGCATAAGGAGCCCGGCAAATTCATAGCGGTATTTATCCAGCCCGAAGAGAACTCCTAAGCCGACGTCGTCGATGCCGCCCTCCATAGCGCGGTCCATTGCCTCTGTGTGATAGTTGTAGTCATGCTTCGGCCCGGTCGGATGGAGCTGGAGATAGCTCTCCTTGTGGTAGGTCTCCTGGAAGAGGATGTATGTGCCGATTCCGGCTTCTTTTAAGAGTCGGTAGTTATCCACGGTCGTTGCCGCGATATTGATATTTACTCGGCGGATCGCCCCGTTTTTATGTTTGATGCTGTAAATCGTTTCAATGGATTTCAAGTAGTAATCCATGGTGTTGCGCACCGGATCCTCGCCGGCTTCCAGCGCGAGGCGCTTGTGTCCCATATCCTGAAGCGCGATGACCTCCCGGCGGATGTCCTCCTGGGAAAGCTGCTTTCTCGGGATATGCTTGTTCTTTGCATGGTACGGGCAGTAAGTACAGCCGTTGATGCAGTAGTTGGACAGGTACAGCGGCGCGAACATGACGATACGGTTCCCGTAGAAATCTTTCTTGATCTGCTCGGCAAGCTTATAGATCTCCTGGTTCTTTTCCTCGATCGGACAGGCAAGGAGCACAGAAGCTTCCCTGTGGGAGAGCCCTTTTCTCTTTTTGGCCTTTTCGATAATGGAATCGATCAGTTCAATGTTTTCTTTGTTCTCGTCTGCATAGGCGAGGGTTTCCAGGATTTCTTCGTGGTTGATAAAATCATCCGCGCATTTTGAATTTACGTCGTACATTGTATGTCTTCCTCCTTTTCTATGTGTTAATTTTAAATAATATAAATAGCATACTATATATTCAATGAATCGCCCCTTGATACTGTGACATGATATCCGATTGCCGCCATCCGCTCTTCCAGATCTTTCAGGCTTTCTGCCGCTTCGCTTCCCGTGCAGAGCTTATTGTCATACAGCAGATATTTTTCCCGTACCTGAGCGGGGGAGAGGTTGGGCATGACCACATTTGCACCTGCCAGAATGCCCTGTTCCCTTCCGTCCGGCGCGATGGTGCCCAGCGCTGTCGTGGCGGGCAGCAGGACTTTCGGGAGCAGCAGGCGGATCAGCCCCAGCATGAAAAGTGTCAGCTCCAGGGTCCCGGCTGGCTGGTCTGCGAAAGGCGTGTCGTGGTGGGGAATAAAGGGCCCGATCCCGACCATCTGGGGATTCAGCTCTGTCAGGAAAAGCATATCATCGGCAAGGTTCTCCGAAGTCTGGAACGGAGAGCCGACCATGAAGCCGGTGCCCACCTGGTAGCCCAGTTCCTTTAAGTCCCAGAGGCATTCCTGCCGGTGCGCCGCGCTCAGAGCGGGGGGATGGAGCCGCTGATAGTGGCTGCTGTCATATGTCTCATGCCGGAGCAGGTAGCGGTCCGCGCCCGCTTCCCTGAGGATGCGGTAACTCTCCCGGGAACGCTCGCCGACGGAGAGCGTGATGGCGCAGTCCGGCCAGCGGGAACGGATAGAAGCGACAATGTCTGCAAGACGTTCATCCGTATACCACCCGTCTTCGCCGCCCTGGAGCACAAAGGTACGGAATCCCAGCTCGTATCCGTGTGCGCAGCAGTCAAGGATCTCTTCTTTAGACAGCCGGTAGCGCTCTGCATTAGGATTGCTTTTCCTGATCCCGCAGTAATAACAGTTGTTTCTGCAGTAATTGGTAAACTCGATCAGCCCCCGGATGTACACGTCATGCCCGTAATGCCGGATGCGGATCTTTCTTGCCCGATCAAAGAGATACCCGGCTGTCTCGGGGCTCCGTCCCCGAATGAGATCTGTCCATTCACTGCGGGTCAGGGAACGGTCCTGCTCCAGTTTGTCGATCAGCGCCTTGATCCTGCCTGCATCGGCAGGCGCGTTTGTATTCGCAGTCAGGTTTGCAGTCTCCATGTTCATGTGTTTTTCCCGTAGATCGTCTTCGTGCTCACTCCGGGCAGCATCCCCAGTTTGCCCGAAAGTGCGCTGATGACGTTATTTGGTGCATCCAGCGCCACGCTGATGACGTGGATGCCTTTTTCGCGGTAGGGAAT
>DXCD01000203.1 GCA_019116185.1 Candidatus Mediterraneibacter stercorigallinarum | reverse complement strand
CACCCGGAACAGGCAATAATACCCCGACGGACGAGCCGGAGACAGAGACGCCCGGAACAGGCAATAATACCCCGACGGACGAGCCGGAGACAGAGACGCCCGGAACAGGCAATAATACCCCGGCGGACGAGCCGGAGACAGAGACACCCGGAACAGGCAATAATACCCCGACGGACGAGCCGGAGACAGAGACGCCCGGAACAGGTGATAATACCCCGGCGGACGAGCCGGAGACAGAGACGCCCGGAACAGACAATAATACCCCGGCAGATGAACCGACAGCAGAGACTCCCGGAACGGATGTGAACACACCGGCAGATGAACCGACGGCAGAGATACCGGAAACAGATGGAAGTACATCAACGGTTGATCAGGAAACAGAGACAAGTAAAACCGATAGTACGCCGACAGGAGTTCAGATCACGGCGGCTTCGGCTGAGAATCCGCAGGTGACAGTCACCCCTGTATCAGATTCAAAACAGGTACAGACAGCAGCCAGATCTCCGAAAACCGGAGATTCTGCAACTACAGCTTTGTGGATTGCGCTGTTGGGCGGTTCTGCGATTGGGATGGTCACGCTGTCGCTGACTATGGCTAAGAAAAGAAAAGTAAAATAACCGGTTCGGGAAAAGCGGACAGATTAATAAATGTAACTCAGAGATCAGGATAATTGTTAGATACTCGATATAATCAAATATTACGATGAATAAAATACCTGACGGAATATTGGCAATATACATTGGGACAAGAGGTCATGATGATATCTGCCGGATCATTCCGTCAGGTATTTTTATTTAATATAAAGCTGGATCAGCGTATGACTGTAAAAGGAATGCTGGTTTTACAGGAACATTTCGCCGAGCTCGCGAAATGACCGGATCCGTGTCTCTGCGTCCGGCACATCCCCGAACCCATATTCTGCAAATATGAACGGAATCCCGGCAAAACGGCAGGCGTCTGCGTCTCCCTGCGTATCTCCCACATATACCGGGGACTTCAGGTTATTTCTTTCCATCAGCATCAGAAGAGTCTCTCCTTTGGATACCTGTGTCTCTCCGAAACAGAGATGGTCTTTGATGAAGGACTCTATGCCGGCGCCTTTCATCGTGACTTCAATATATCCCAGCTGGCAGTTGCTTACGATGAAGAGAGGATACTTTTCATAAAGTTTTCGGATCGTGTCCGCGACCCCGTCATAAACGACACCCGGATGATCTCTCAGATAGTCGTTTTCATAGCGAAAGCAGATATCCAGGATTCTTGCCTGTTCTTCTTCGGGATCGTCAGGGAAGAGCGCCCTGCCGATCTCGGTCATTGTCTTTCCGAAAAGACCGCTCAAGATACCGGCGTCCAGCGTAAGGTCCAGAGAAGTGTTTTCGCGGATCGCCCGGTTCCATGAGGCGGCGACAGAATCCGTGGAATCCCACAGCGTGCCGTCTATGTCAAATATAATTCCATCCATTATTCAGATTCTCCTTAAGTGATTTTGGGTGCTCCGGACACAGCCCCCGATATACCTCTGCGATATGGGCGGGATGCCCTCTGCGGCCCGGATTTCCCTGCGGGGATTATACCATAAAAACAAGCTTTTAAAAAGAAGGTTTTTAGTGTATACTTTAGTAATGGTTATAGACGGAGGCAGATCTGATGAGAGAAAAAATCGTATTGATAGACGGACACAGTATTTTAAACAGGGCGTTCTACGGCGTGCCGGACCTGACGAATGCAGAAGGGCTGCATACGAACGCGGTATATGGATTCCTGAATATTATGTTCAAGATCCTGGACGAGGAGCAGCCGGAGTACCTGACAGTGACATTCGACGTGCACGCGCCCACGTTCCGGCATAAGATGTATGCGGACTACAAGGGCACAAGAAAGCCCATGGCAGAGGAACTGCGGCAGCAGGTGCCGGTGATCAAGGACGTCCTCCGCGCGATGAACATTGAGATCATCGAGAAGGAAGGCCTGGAGGCGGATGACCTGCTGGGCACGATCTCACATATGTGCGAGGCAGAAGGCATGGATGTGTCCATTATATCAGGAGACCGGGACACCCTGCAGCTTGCCACAGAGCACGTGAAGATCCGGATCCCCAAGACAAAGCAGGGGAAGACAGAGGTGGAGGATTATAATGCCGGGGATGTAATAGAAAAATACGGCGTTACTCCCAAAGAGTTTATTGATGTGAAAGCCCTCATGGGCGATGCGTCTGACAATATACCGGGCGTTCCGGGAGTGGGAGAGAAGACTGCCACAAAGATCATTCAGGATTATCATTCCATTGAAAATGCCTATGAACATGCGGACGAACTGAAGCCGCCGCGCGCCAGCAGGAACCTGAAAGAATACTGGGAACAGGCCAAGATGAGCAAAGTATTGGCGACTATTGACACCCATGCCGACATCGATTTTGACATTGAGAAAGCACGGCATGGCGATATGTATACCAAGGAAGCGCACGAACTTTTCCAGAGGCTGCAGTTCAAGAATATGTTGAGCCGTTTTGACGTGGAGGCCTCGGCAAATGAGATCGAGCGGGCATTCTGCGAGGTCACGGACAAAGATGAGATCGGGAAGATCTTCTCAGAGGCGGCGCAGGCAGAATGTGTGGGCGCGGCGGTCTCAAAAGATCCGGGAAATGTACTGCCTCTTTTCGCACATCCGTCCGGATTCGGCAGGATCGCCCTTGCCTATGGGAAGGATAAGATTTATTCCATTCCCTGTGATATGGATACGGATATGGAATTCCTCTTTGGAAAGCTTTCCGCCCTGGCAGGTTCTGCAAAGCGCTTCGCAATGTGCGGCCTGAAAGAATACCTGGGTTATCTGCCGGAGGCGGGGCAAGAGAACAGCTTTGACGTGATCGTGGCAGCGTATCTTCTGAATCCGCTGAAAAACGACTACAGTTATGAAGACGTGGCAAGAGAACAGCTGAATCTTCTGATCGACGAGAAGACCGACGAGGCAGCCAAGGCTTGCTATGAGGCTTATACTGCTTACGCGGCTGCGCCTGTCCTGGAAGCAAAGCTGAAAGAACAAGGCATGGAAAGTCTCTTTTTTGATGTCGAAATGCCTCTTGTATTTACGCTTTTTGACATGGAACAGGCAGGGGTGAAGGTGGAAGCCGAAGCCCTGAAGGTCTATGGCGATCAGCTGGGGTCCAGGATCGTGGAACTGGAGAAGGAGATATATGGCCTGGCGGGGGAAGAGTTTAATATCAATTCGCCCAAACAGCTCGGGGTGATCCTTTTTGACAAGCTGGGGATGCCTCATGCAAAGAAGACTAAAACCGGGTATTCCACGGCGGCTGATGTGCTGGACAAGCTGGCGCCGGATTATCCCATTGTGGCAAAGATCCTGGAGTACCGGCAGCTTGCCAAGCTGAAATCCACCTATGCGGACGGGCTTGCAGTATATATCGGAACGGACGGGCGCATTCACGGGAAGTTCAACCAGACAGTCACAGCAACGGGGCGCTTAAGCAGCACGGAGCCGAACCTTCAGAACATTCCGGTGCGCATGGAGCTGGGAAGGCTCATCCGGAAGGTATTTGTCCCGAAAGAAGGATGTGTCTTTGTGGATGCGGATTATTCTCAGATCGAGCTGCGGATCCTGGCGCATTGTTCCGGCGACAGACAGCTGATCCAGGCATACCGCGAGGCCCGGGATATTCACAGGATGACTGCATCCCAGGTGTTCCACACGCCGTTTGACGAAGTGACGGATCTACAGCGGCGGAACGCCAAGGCAGTAAACTTCGGCATTGTGTATGGGATCAGCTCCTTTGGGCTGAGCCAGGACTTGAGTATTACGCGGAAAGAGGCAGCGCAGTATATCGAACATTATTTTGAGACATATCCGGGCATTAAGAAGTTTTTGGATGACTCGGTGGTGCACGCCAAGGAGAAAGGATATGCAGTCACCTTATTCGGGCGCAGGAGACCGGTTCCGGAGCTGAAATCCAGCAATTTCATGCAGAGGAATTTCGGGGAGAGGGTAGCAATGAACGCACCCATCCAGGGGACAGCCGCTGACATCATTAAGATCGCCATGATCGGGGTCAATGAGGAACTGAAGAAGCGGGATATGAAATCCCGGCTGATCCTGCAGGTGCACGACGAACTGCTGATCGAGGCGGATAAGTCGGAAGTGGAAGAGGTGAAAGCAATCCTGAAGGACAAGATGGAACACGCGGCTGACCTGTCTGTTCCGCTGATCGCGGACATGCATACCGGGGAAAACTGGTACGAGGCCAAATAGTGCTCTGAGAAAGAGCGCAGGGCAGCAGCGTACAGAAAAGTAATATAACAGAGAAAAGAATATTATATAAAAAAAGAATATTATATAGGGGGAGAGACGATCTTGAGAGTGATTGGCATCACCGGAGGCGTGGGCTCGGGAAAGAGCGAAGTGCTCCGGTATTTGAAAGAGGCGTATGGAGCCTGGGTATGTCAGATGGATGAGACTGCAAAAGAGCTCCAGCGCAGAGGGACGACATGTTTCCGCCGTATCGTGGAACATTTCGGCGAACGCGTCGTCAGCGCGGAAGGAGAGCTGGACCGTGCGGCGCTGTCCGTCATTGTCTTTTCCGATGAGCGGGAACTACAGGCACTGAATGAGATCGTGCATCCGGAAGTCATCCGTCAGGTGCGCGGCGATATAGAAGAGAAACGCGCGCAGGGATTGGAATTCTATGTTGTGGAAGCGGCGCTTCTGCCTGACGTGGGACGGGAACTGTGCGATGAACTCTGGTATATTTATACGGAAGAAAAAGTGCGCCGGGAGCGCCTGAAAGCTTCCAGAGGCTATACAGACGAGAGAATCACACAGATGATCGCGTCACAGCCGGGGGAAGCAAGGTTTCGCTCGGCGTGCACTGCTGTCATAGACAACAGCGGTGATTTTGAAGATACAAAGAGACAAATAGGAGAGAGATTAGGCTTATGAGAATGTGCAGCATTGCCAGCGGAAGCAGCGGCAACTGTATTTATGTGGGGAGCGATAGTACGCATCTTCTCGTAGATACAGGGATCAGCAAAAAAAGGATCGAGGAAGGCTTAAAAGAGCTGGAGATCAAAGGGGAGGAACTGGACGGGATCCTCATTACACACGAACATTCGGACCATATTCAGGGGCTGGGCGTATTCAGCCGGAAATATGAAGTTCCGGTGTACGCGACTCCGGGAACCATTGAAGGGATCTTAAGTTATTCGGGGCTGGGGAAAATGCCGGAAGGGCTTCTTCATCCGATACATACAGATGAACCATTTCTTTTAGGGGATGTGACAGTGAACCCATTCGCGATTTCCCATGACGCTAACGAGCCGTCGGGATACCGCCTGGAAAGCGGCGGGAAATCCGTGGCAGTGGCAACAGACCTGGGAAAATATGATCAATATACAGTGGAGCATCTGAGAAATCTGGACGCGGTGCTGCTGGAAGCAAACCATGATATTCATATGCTGGAAGTAGGAGGCTATCCTTACTATTTGAAACAGCGCATCCTGGGAGATAAAGGGCATTTGTCAAATGAATTGTCAGGGCGTCTGCTTTGTGATATACTACAT
>DXCD01000202.1 GCA_019116185.1 Candidatus Mediterraneibacter stercorigallinarum | reverse complement strand
ATGTTTAAAATCCTGTGATTTGCATAAAAAGATAGAGAAAAAGATTGACAAGATGAAAGAACAGTTGATAATAGAAGTATGGAAGAATTGGGATTGTTGTTGAATCATTGATAGCAGGAGGAACATATGGCAGAAGAATATACAGGAATGGCGATCGGGATGTTTGAGCTGGACAGCGAATGCATCTGCTTTGTGGCGTTGGATGCGGCAGCGAAAGCAGCGAATGTAAAGATACAGGCAGTGGAGAGAAACAGGCTTTCAGCAGGGGCGTGTGTCAAGATGAGAGGCACGGTGTCTGATGTGAAAGCAGCGATGGAAGCGGCTTTGGATGCGGCGCGCCCGCTGGCCAAAATCGTGTCGCACAATGTGATTGCAGCGCCGTCAGAGGATACGGAGACAGCGATGGCAATGACGATCAACAAGTAGTGAGACGGATTACTGGGAAAGGAAAGGTACAGATATGAAATACGGAGCTTATGGGCTGGTAGAAGTCGTGGGTGAAGCGAACGGGATCCTGGTAACTGACCGTATGCTGAAGACCGCTGAGGTAGAATATGTGACGCAGGATACGAAATGCGGAGGACATGTGCTGATCTTTATTGGAGGGAGCGTTTCCGCAGTGACATCAGCTGTGGACAGTGTGAAGGAAGATCCGCCGTGTCCGGTCGAGCAGTCTGCGGTGATATCCAATCCATCACAGGAAATGATCGACATAGTTGAAATGTTCAAAGATAGACGCAGACGATAAAGGGAAAAACCGGATTATCAGAGGATAGAAGCAGAGCTGTCCGGAAATGATAAGGAAAAACGGACAATAGAAAAGAGACAGCAGCAAGAAAAAGAAAATCTGAGACCGTATTTGCGGAAGCCGGCATAAAGCCGGAGCTTTCGTGGACGCGGTCTTTCTGATGAGAGAACTTAAAAGACAGAATGGAGAAAATGATGGAAAGATCAGTTTTATTTTTTGATATAGACGGAACCCTGCTCAGCGAGATTACCAAGGAAATACCGGCGAGCGCCATAGAAGCCCTGCATAAAGCAAAAAGGGCAGGGCATCTGCTGTTTATTAATACCGGGAGGACGGTGTGCAGTATTCCGGCAGAGATCAGGAGACTTCCTTTTGACGGTTTCCTCTGCGGGTGCGGGACGTGCCTTGTTTACCATGATGAGATTTTGTTTGCGCGCTCGCTTACACAGGAACGGGGAAGGGACATTATCGAGAAAATGTCTGCGTGCAATCTGGGCGGGATCGCGGAAGGACCGGAAGATGTCTATTTTCCGGAGCGGATAAGCAGGTTCGACAAGCTGGAGTCAACAAGAAGATACTTCAGGGCAAAAGGAATGGGAATCGAGTGCTCCCTTGAAAGAGGACGGTTTATCTATGATAAACTATTCGTCTATGCGGATGAGAATAGTGACCTGGATTCTTTTCTTGCGTTTATTGATGAGGATATGGAGGCGATGGACCGGGGCGGCAATGCCTACGAGGTGATCCAGAAAGGGTATTCCAAGGCAACGGCATGTGAATTCATTTTGGACCGGCTTGGGTTTACGAAGGATCAGGCATATGTGTTCGGGGACAGCAGCAATGACCTTTCGATGTTTGAGTATGCGGATCATGCGGTGGCAATGGGAGAGCATGCGGAAGTGCTGGAACCATATACAGAGTACGTGACAAAGACGGTCGAAGAGGACGGAATCGCCCATGCGATGCGGCATTATGGACTGATATAAGCGCAGCGGGATTTGGGAGAACGAGGTGGAAGAGATGAAGATTTTTGTATACAATTACAGAGAATTTGACGAGGCAGAATATTTTCAGAAGTTTTCAAAGGAGTACGGAGTGGAACTCGGCATCTGTACGGACGCGCCCACTCTGGAGAACGCGCATCTGGCTCAGGGGTATGAATATGTGACGATCATTACGTCAAAAATCGACCGGGAACTGATGAAGAAGTTTCATGAGATGGGCGTAAAGATGATCTCTACCCGGACGGTGGGATATGATCATGTGGATATTGAGGCGGCGAAGGAGTTCGGCATCCATGTGAGCAATGTATCTTACTCTCCGGAATGTGTAGCGGATTATACGGTCATGCTGATGCTTATGTCCATCCGCAAAATGAAGCGGATCATGCAGAGAGGGGAGATCAATGATTTCTCCCTGCCGGGGATCCAGGGAAAGGAGCTTCCCAACCTGACAGTCGGAGTGCTTGGGACTGGCCGGATCGGGCAGGCAGTGATCCGGGATCTGTCCGGATTTGGCTGTAAGATCTATGCATATGATAAATATGAGAACGAGGCCGTGAAAGAGCGCGCGCAGTATGCCGGTCTGGATACGATTTATAGAGAGTGTGATCTGATTACCCTGCATATGCCGCTTCTGGAAGACAATTTTCATCTGATCGGGAAGGAAGCCATCAGCAGGATGAAGGATGGCGTGGTTATCGTTAATACGGCGCGGGGAGGCCTGATCGACACAAAAGCTCTGATCGAAGGCATTGAATCCGGCAAGGTGGGCGCAGCAGGGCTGGATGTGATCGAGGATGAATTCGGCATGTATTATTATGACCGGAAATCAGACGTGCTCAGCAAGCGGGATCTGTATATCCTCAGAGGGTTCCCGAACGTTGTGGTAACTCCGCATATGGCGTTTTATACGGATCAGGCGGTGAGCGATATGGTGAAACATTCCATTGAGAGCTGCCTGCTTCGGGCAGAAGGGAAGGAAGATCCCTGGGAAGTTGTGTAATATACGGAGTGTCATACATGTGATTTCCGGATAAAAACAAGTATGAAAAAGGAAAAAATGAGAGAGTTCAAGGACCATGAATCAGCATATTGTCAGAAGAACAAGAAGCTGTTCGCGTTTTATGGCACAGGGCTCTCTTTTTGATTGCATATTAAAACAGAGTTGACAAAT
>DXCD01000201.1 GCA_019116185.1 Candidatus Mediterraneibacter stercorigallinarum | reverse complement strand
GCGACTTCGGAATGAGGCTTAGTAAAACTTAAAATTCGGAACTATGCGTTGAAATTGGCAGAGGGATTGTCTGAGACGAAGTCGAGTTGCCCTCTGCCAATTTCTGTTTTTAGCATAGTTCCGAATTTTGTAGTTTTTCTTGCCTCGTGGAGCGGAGCCGAAGCCAGCCGTACACACGATCTGAATACGTCTTCGACCTCCCCGCTTCACTGTTTTCGTCCGATTTGCTCATCCTCAGAGCCCCGCCAAATCCAGATTTCTACGCTTTCTTCATACACGTCACTGCCATTGCCCCTGGTCCGATATGACACGCCACGCTCAGGGACAGCGGTCCTTCCACGATCTCATATCCGGGGAAGCGGTCCATGATCTCCTGTTTCCACTCCTGTGCCTCTTCTTTTGAACAGGTATATGCCATGCCCAGGACCATGTTGTCTCTCACGTCCGCAAACCGCTCGTTCAGATCTTTTTCAATGGCATTCAGCATCGTCTTTTTAGCAGCCTTCCACCCTCTTACCTTGGCAAACGCGTCCAGCTTCTCGCCCTGGATCTGAAGGACAGGTTTCAGGTTCAGCACCGTGCCGATGGCAGCTGCCGCCGGCGTGATTCTGCCGCCTTTTTTCAGATATTTCAGGGTGTCCACTGTAATGTAGATACTAGCCTGAAGCTTCTCCCTCTCCAGCACTTCCTTTATCTGTGCCGCGGACATGCCCCGGTCACGCAGCTTCATAGCATCATAGACAGACTGCTCCTGAGTGACAGATATCCTCTGATTGTCAACTACCTGCACTCTGCCTTTATATTCCGCCGCAATGGACGCAGCAGTGTAACAGGTGCTGGAAAGCCCGCTGGACATGGGGATGCACACAATCTCATCGTTATCCTTAAGCACCTTTTCCCAGAGCTCCATCACATTTCCCGGCGAAGGCTGTGAAGTAGAGATATCCGAGTCCGCTCCCAGCTTTTCATAGAACTGTTCCTGGGTCAAAGTAATATCTTCGAAAAATAATTCTCCATCGATAAAAAACGGCATAGGGAGCACATAAATCCCGAGTTCTTTCCCTCTGTCCTGAGTGATCCCGCTGTTGCTGTCTGTAACGATCGCTACCTTACTCATTTCACTCTCCATTTCTGCCGCCTTTTGCGGCGGTTTTGTCTTATCGGTTTTTTCTGTCTGATGCCCGAAGCAGCCCGCTGTTTCCGGGAATTCGACTTGGATCAATTTTTAAACCAGATCAGTTTTTAAAGCTGTGGATAGGCGCCGGTATCCTTCCATGCCTGCTGACAAACGCCTCGCATCCGAATTCATTCACCGGCATAATCGGAGCGTAACCGAGAAGACCGCCGAATTCCGCCATGTCTCCTACGTCTTTTCCGATCACCGGAATGAGACGCACTGCCGTCGTCTTCTGGTTCACCATTCCGATCGCCATCTCGTCCGCAATAATGCCTGAGATCGTGGTTGCGCTCGTCTTGCCGGGAATCGCGATCATATCAAGCCCCACAGAGCAGACGCAGGTCATAGCCTCCAGCTTTTCCAGGGTAAGGGAGCCTGCGTGTACAGCATCGATCATCCCCTGATCCTCGCTGACCGGGATGAATGCGCCGCTTAAACCGCCCACATAGGAGGATGCCATGACGCCGCCCTTTTTCACCTGGTCATTTAAGAGCGCAAGGGCTGCTGTCGTGCCGGGAGCGCCCACTCTCTCCAGACCGATCTCTTCCAGAATCTCAGCCACGCTGTCTCCTACTGCCGGAGTCGGCGCAAGAGAAAGGTCTACGATACCGAACGGAATGCCAAGACGCCGGGATGCCTCTCCTGCGACGAGCTGTCCCACACGGGTTACTTTGAACGCTGTCTTTTTAATGGTCTCGCACAGCTCTTCAAAGCCCTTTCCGCGTACTTTCTCCAGTGCTTTCTTCACCACGCCCGGACCGCTGACGCCTACATTGATCACAGAGTCTCCTTCTGTCACGCCTAAGAACGCTCCTGCCATAAATGGGTTGTCATCCGGCGCGTTGCAGAAGACCACCAGTTTCGCGCAGCCGAGAGAATCTCTCTCTTTGGTTGCCTCTGCTGTCGCCTTAACCATCTCGCCGCAGAGCCGGACCGCGTCCATATTGATTCCGGTCTTTGTAGAGCCCACATTGACAGAACTGCAGATCCGCTCTGTTGATGCAAGTGCCTGAGGTATTGAACGGATCAGGTTCTCATCACTCTCTGTCATGCTCTTTGAAACAAGGGCGGAATATCCGCCGATAAAATTCACGCCTACTGTCTCCGCCGCACGGTCAAGCGTCTTTGCGATAGACACAAAATCTTCCGGGGTCTTGCAGGCGGCTCCGCCTACCAGCGCAATAGGCGTAATCGAGATTCTTTTATTTACGATCGGGATCCCGAATTCTTTCTCAATATCATGTCCCACCAAGACCAGGTCCTTTGCTGTCTTTGTGATCTTGTCGTAGATCTTGCGGTTCAGTTCATTCAAGTCAGAGTCGATACAGTCGAGCAGGCTGATTCCAAGAGTGATGGTCCTCACATCCAGGTTCTCGTGCTCGATCATTTTATTTGTCTCTGACACTTCATACATATTGATCATATCTGTATCCTCAC